>CAJWMA010000358.1 GCA_913042995.1 uncultured bacterium
GTCGGCGCACATCAGCGATGGCGAGATCTTGACGCTGGTTTCATCAAAAAAAGAAACTGTCATTTAGGTGACTCTCTGAAGTTGCCTGTAAAAAGTGAGGGCGTGCGAGGAAGCCGCGCCCGGACTATGCTGCCTGGATTTTACCAAGGATTCAGCCAAAGAGCAGCCTGGGCGGAGCCCATCTGCATATAAAAATCCGGCGGGCAGGAGACTCAGGACTCCCTTTGCCTGGAGGGCCGGCGGGCCTTGTCGTCACCCTCGGGGGAATCGGAATCTTTACGAGCCTTCGGAGAACGTTTCCTGCGGTCACTCTCGCGGGTATCGGAGTCCTTGCTGTCCCCTGGTGAGCGACTCCTCGACCGCCTGAAGGCCTTCTCGATATCCTCGACCTTGAGGATGCCATCGCCGTCTTCATCAAGACGGTCGAACCTCTCCTTGATCGGTCCACTGGCCTCTTCCCTGGTGATCTTTCCATCATTGTTCTTGTCGAGGCGTTTTGCGTAGGAGGAGATGCCGCCCCTGGAGTCACGCTCGCGACTGGAGCGCTCGCGTGCAGACCCCCTCGAGGGGGCCTTGTCACTGGCGGCCGCGGCGATTTCCCGCTTCGAAACGGAGCCGTCCTTGTCCCTGTCAAGCCGGGCGAGGATCGAACCCGCGGCCTCCAGTTCCCGCCTGCTCAGCTTTCCATTTCTGTCTCTGTCGAGGATGGCAAAGAGCGCATCCTGCGTAGGCTGGGCAGAATCACGACTGGAAGGCCTCGGCCTGTCGGTATCCCGTGACGGGGTCCCGGGGGATCTGCGCGAGCCATAGGATGCCGTGAGCATCGCCGCGACCTCCTCCTGGTTCAGAGCTCCATCCTTGTTCTTGTCAAACTTCTCGAATTTTACACCCAGGCGCGCCCTGTAGGTCTCCGGCAACTCTTCACTGGAGACCTTGCCATCGCCGTCCTTGTCGAGCCGCTTGATGAAATCCGCTGCAGAGGGGGTGGATCGACTGCCGGAGGATGATCCCGGCCGGCGGCGGGGGCGGGAATCTCGTTCACGATCCGAGTCCCTGCCGGCTGAAAAAGCCCTGGCGAACTCGGCGGCGTTCAGGGCGCCATCGCCGTCTCCATCTCCACTCCTCAGGGCGCGGTCGAAGAAATCCCGCTTGTCCGCGGGAATCTCCTCAGCCGTAAGCTTCCCGTCGCCATTGGAATCAAGGCGTTTAAAAACCTCGGCCTGGCCGGATTTCTCATCCTGTGCCCGGAGGCTTCCGGACGTGATGGCCGCCATCGCGGTCAGTAAGAGCGCTATTTTCATCATCTTATTACCTTCCTGGTTGATCCTCGCCGCGATAGGCGGGATCGGGTCCTTGGGATTCAGCTGAATAATTCCATCACAACCTCGCCGCCATCGACAATCTTGAGCGGGCGGCCCAACGGGCTGTTGTGTTCCTTGTCGGTATCTACATCGAGCGCGTAGCAGACAGAGGAGAAGAGATCCTCGACCTTGACGGGGCGATCCTTCACCTGCGAGCCATCGTCAGTACTTGAGCCGATGACCTGGCCGCCCTTCACCCCCCCTCCGGAGATGGCGAGGTTGAATACACGGGGATAGTGATCCCGGCCGGTCCTGCCATTGATGCGCGGAGTACGCCCGAACTCTCCCATCCACAGGACCACGGTCCGATCGAGCATGCCCCTGTCGCGGAGGTCCGCGATCAGCGCCGCGTAGCCCCGGTCTACCCCGCCAGCGAGGTTCTTGATCCGGTCGAAGTTGTCGTTGTGGGTATCCCAGCCATTGGAGCGCACCTCGATATAGGTAACACCGGCCTCCACAAGGCGGCGAGCCAGCAGGCAGCCCTTACCGAAAGAACCATCGCCATAGAGTTCACGGGTTTTTTCTGACTCCCTGGAGATATTAAAGGCCTCAAGCTTTTTGCTGGTGGCGAGCTTTCGCGCCTTGGCGTACAGGGCGCGATGCTCCTTCACCCGGTCTGCGGCTCCGGAGCCTGCGAATTCTCCTTCCAGGTTATTCAGCAATCCGATCGCCCTATCCAGGCGCGCGTTCCCCGCGGAGACCGTTGTGTTTTCCGGGGGACGGTCAGGGGACGAGACCGAGAACGGATCGTAGCCCACGCCAAGGAACCCGGCGCTGATGCCGGAGAGACCCCGCGAGCTTCCAATGGCGACAAACTGCGGAAGCTCATGCTCCGCATCGCCGATCTCCTTGGAAACCAGCGAGCCGATGGATGGGTGCTTTACGCTGCCGGTGGGAGCATAGCCCGTGTGCAATTGATAGGTCGCCCTCTGGTGGTTCCCCTCGCGATTCGTCATCGAACGGACCAGGGCGATATCTTTCATCTGCTCAGCCACCAGCGGCCAATGCTCCGCGACCCGGATACCCGGCACGGCTGTCTTGATGGCCCCGGTCGGACCACCGCTGTCGTGGCCGGGCTTGGGATCGAATGTTTCGAACTGGCTGGGACCACCCTGCATCCACAGGACAATCACCGACATGCCCTTTTTCTGAAGGTCTTCAGCCCGTAGAGCGACGAGGTCCCGCAAGCCGAGAGAACCGGCGGCGGCACTGATACCCGCGGCGCCCGTGGCGCCCAGGAATCCGCGGCGACTCAACTCCGCGAATCCGTCAGCCTGTTCGTATTGTCCGTGTCCCGGGTTCATCTTCATCGATTCACCTTTCACTGATGAATTCCGTCGAGTTCACAAGGCTCCAGAGGAGGTCTTCGAAAGCCTCCCCCCGCCCCGGAACGGACTTGCGGTACTTGCTGAAGATCTCCCATTCGCTCACGGTTGGACGCCTGCTGAGCACCTTCAGATACAATTCATCAAAGACCAGCCGGTCATCCTCATGGGAGCCGAGCAGGCGGCCCAGCATGGTGTCGCCTTTCGAACGGATCGCCTGGGTAATGATCGGGGAGTTCATCAGGAAGAGAGCCTGTGGAATCGTCCCCGCCACATCCTCTGTAGGAGTGGAAGGATCAAACCCGAAAATTCTCTCGAAGTTGCCCTCAAGAGAATTTCGCGCGCCCCGCCCGCGCGAGGATGAACGGGGAAACCTCTCCGGGCGCAGTTCCAGGACCCGGACGATGGTCCGGTAGAGCTTGCTTGCGGACATCCGCGAGCAGGTCACCGCGGCGAAGGATGGCGCCTCGGGCGAGGGAGAAGGCTCACGGATCTTTCTCTGGTAGGTCTCTGTCAGCGTGATGGCTGTAAGCAGCCACTTGAGATTGTAGCCGTTCTCTCGGCAGCCCTCCGCGAGAAGGTCGAGCGCCTCGGGATAATCAGGTGAGCGATCGGGACCCATGTCATCGACGGGCTCAACGAATCCCTTTCCAAGCAGCTCTTTCCAGACCCGGTTGACCAGGGCACGGCCAAACCAGGGGTTGTCCTTACCAGTGAGGAACCCACCGAGGGCCTGCCGGCGATCGACATCATCGACGCGTTCACCAGGGCTCTTGCGGGTAACGAAGAACTCCGGGTGAACCAGGGTCCCACGACTCTGGGGGTTTTCGAGGTCCGGCATATAATGCTCACCGCTACCCCGGGTCCGGGGACGAGACATCGCCATGCTGACGGCCGCCTTGATTTCCCCCGTGCTCAGGTGCCTGTCCTTGTCCTTGTCCCCGGCTCG
>CAJWMA010000359.1 GCA_913042995.1 uncultured bacterium
AAACCAGCAGGTAGCCTCCGGGCAGAATCTCCACCGAAGGAAAGCTCCATCTCGCCAGGTTGGCCGGATCATCGGTGAGGAACCAGCCCTCGAGGTTGAACGCCGCTCCTCCCTGGTTCTGAATCTCGATCCAATCCGTTGACTCTTCATCCTCGTCCAGCAACCCATCACGGTTCTCTGCGAGGAACTCCGTAATAATTACCGCCTGGGCGTGAACCTCTTCCATCGCCCCGGGCAGAAACGGAAACAACACCGCCGCCAATAGTAATATTCGTCTCATCGTATCCTTCCGGCCAGTTATCGATACCCTTCTACTATTTTAAGGAAGGGAAACCCCTCAGGCAAGGAGGTGTTATTTTCCAACAGTCGGCCTCAGACGAGAATGTCCTCTGCGACCGTCCCATGGACGTCTGTCAGGCGGTAATCTCGGCCCTGGTGACGGTAGGTCAGCCTCTCGTGGTCAATCCCGAGGCAACGCAAGATCGTCGCGTGAAAGTCGTGCACGTGAACAGGATCATTCGCCACGTTGTAGCAATAATCATCCGTTTCGCCGTAGGACATACCCGGCTTGATGCCTCCTCCAGCCATCCAGATTGAAAAGCACCGGGGATGATGATCGCGACCGAAAGCGTTCGGGTTCCCCTGGGCGTAGACGGTCCGGCCGAACTCGCCGCCCCAGATCACCAGGGTCTCATCCAGCATCCCCCGGTCCTTGAGATCCTTGATGAGCGCCGCGGAGCCCTGGTCGGTCTCCTTCGCAAGGGTCGGCAGATGTTTCTTAACGTTGCTGTGATGATCCCAGCCCCGATGAAATACCTGGATAAACCGAACCCCGCGCTCGGCAAGTCGCCGGGCCAGCAGGCAATTGGCCGCGTGTGAGCCCGGCTTCCTGGCCTCTTCCCCATAGAGCTTAAAGGTGCTCTCAGGCTCGTTCGAGGTGTCGGCGAGCTCAGGAACGGAGGTCTGCATCCGGAAGGCCATCTCGTACTGCGCCAGGCGGGTGGTGATCTCGGGATCGCCAATTTCCTTTTCCCGCAGCCGGTTGAGGCGCGCCAGCCGATCGAGCATCTTTCGACGCTCAGCCTTCTCTCCGCCGGCAGGATCGTTGAGATAGAGAACCGGGTCCCCCTGGCTGCGAAACTTGACTCCCTGGTATTTCGACGGAAGAAAGCCGCTGCCCCAGAGCCTGTCGTAGAGAGGCTGGGCCTGGTAGAAGTTGTTCTTGCTGAGCAGCACCACGAAAGATGGCAGGTTCTCGGTCTCGCTGCCGAGACCGTAGCTGAGCCAGGCGCCGATACTGGGGCGGCCGGGCTGCTGGTGGCCGGACTGGAAAAAAGTCACCGCGGGGTCGTGGTTGATCGCCTCGGTGTGCATGGACTTGACCACGCAGATATCGTCCACCACCTCTGACATATGCGGCAGCAGGTCGCTGATCCAGGTGCCGGACTTGCCGTGGCGCCGAAATTTCCAGGGCGGCTTCACCAGGGGGAAGCTCTTCTGGCCCGCGGTCATCCCGGTCAGGCGCTGACCGTCGCGAATCTTCGCCGGCAGCTGTGTCATGTGCAGCTTCTCGAGAGAGGGCTTATAATCCAGGAGGTCGACCTGTGAAGGCGCTCCGGATTGGAGCAGGTAGATCACCCGCTTGGCCTTGGGGGCGAAGTGGGGAATCCCCTCCAGCCCACCGATCCTCGCGCCATCCCCCTGGGCGCCGCCGGCTAAAAGTCCCGGGTTCAGGAGAGAAGCCAGCGCGGCGACGCCGATGCCCGTGCTCGATCGCCCGAAAAACTGGCGCCGGTTCTGGAGCAGTCGTGATTCAAGTATCGGATCCCGCATCAGGTCAACCCTTCGTGATGGCTTCGTTGATATTCAGCAGCAGCCTGGCCACCTCGACCATGGCGGCGAGTTTCTTTATTCCCACTTCATCGTTGTAGCCGGACTCACCTACCTTGAGCAGCCTCAGGGCTCCGGCCTGATCCGCGGCGTACCGATCAAGGGCAGCCAGGTAGGCCGCCTTGAACACAGCCAGCTCCTCCTGCCTGGGATGGCGGGCGGTCACCAGCCGGAAGCCGTGGGTGATCTGCGAATCAGGAGAATCCTTCCCCTCGGCCAGCATCCTCTCCGCCAGTTTTCTCGCCGCCTCGACATACTGCGGACCGTTCAGGAGAACCAGCGCCTGCAGCGGGGTGTTGGTTCTCGACCGTCGAATGGTACAGAACTCCCTCTCCGGCGCATCGAAGGTCTTGAGCATGGGCGAGGGTACCGTTCGCTTCCAGAAGGTATAGATGCTTCGTCGATAGAGATCATCCCCCTTGCCCTGCTTGTATTCCCGGGAGTAGCCGGGCCGGTTGTTCAGCTCCATCCACAGCCCCTTCGGCTGGTAGGGATAGACACTGCGGCCGCCAAGCTGGCTTACCAGCAGGCCGCTCACAGCAAGGCTCGCATCGCGGATCTCCTCGGCGTCCAATCTCATCCTGGGCCCGCGGGCAAGCAGCCTGTTCTCCGGATCCTTCCTGTAGGCCTCGGCGCCGACATGCGAACTCTGCCTGTAGGTGGCCGAGTTCAAGATCAGGCGCTGAAGCTGTTTCGTATCCCAGCCGCTCTTGATGAACTCCACCGCAAGCCAGTCAAGAAGAAGGGGGTGGCTCGGAAGCTCGCCCCGAACACCGAAATCCTCGGAGGTCTTCACCAGGCCGAGACCGAAGATCCTCTGCCAGTAGCGGTTGACGGCAACGCGGGCCGTCAGGGGATGGTCAGGGTCGACCAGCCACTGGGCAAACCCCAGCCGGTTGGACTTGTTCTTCTTCATCCCGGGCAAGATGGCCGGCACCCCGGGCTCAACCTTCTTTCCAGGCGCATTGTACTGACCCCTGCCAAGAACATGGGTCGCCCTCGGCCGCGGCATATCCTGCATGATCATGGTCTCCGGGAAACCCGCTGCCTTCTGCTTTTCGAGAGAGGCGATACGATCCCGCAGCCCCTTACGGGGATCGTGTTCAGTGAGAAAGTACTCGCGCAGCCGCGCAGACTCCGCGGCCTTGCGACGGCCGGCGGACTTGGCCGCGATCTTGCGAATATCGGCCGGCACGCCTTTCAGCTGCAGCAGGTCCGGACTGTCTGTACTCACAGACAGCCGGGGCCTGCCGATTCCATGATTCGCGAAGCTCGCCTCATGGCGCAGGCGGAAGTGCAGCCTGGAGCCGCCCTTGAAGCCAAAGGGTCGTATGGGGATGAAGATCGCCGTGGCCGGCTTCTTTCTCGTGGGACCATCGACAGCCCAGCCGCTGTTTCCCGCGACCGTCCTGTCTATGGCCTTGGCTACCTCGTAGCCAGCCTGGGAGTAGTCGGCGCTGGCGCGAACAAATTGCACCACCTCCTTGTGGCCAGGCTTCTTCTCGGAGATCACCGTCAATTCAAATTCGCTCAGGACGAAGTTCGAGTTGCTGTGACGGCCGGGGCCTCCTCCCGGAAGGCTTGCATGGGTCAAGGCCTCGAGGCGAACGGCCGTAATGCCAGTGCTATCGGTACGCGCCGAGATGTCGTAAATGTTCTTCCGTGGATCCGCTCCGCCAGCAAGAACGCTGTTGTCCTTGAG
>CAJWMA010000360.1 GCA_913042995.1 uncultured bacterium
CCGACCGCAAGAAGGTCTTCAAGCGCAAGGAAAAGGAGATCATGATCCAGTGCGATTTCCACCCCTGGATGAAGGCGTACCTCTTCGTCATGGAGCATCCCTACTTCGCCGTCACCGACTCAAAAGGCCAGTACCAGATCAAGGGCCTGCCCCCCGGCAAGTACACCCTCACCGCCTGGCACGAAGAACTCGGCGAACAGGAAGCCGAGATCACCGTCGATGCTTCCGGCGCCGCGAAGGCCGGCTTCACCTTCAAGGCAAAGAAGAAATAAGCCCGGGCGACCAGCGTCCTCAGCGGGGACCGGGAAGCGGCCCGGTATAGGGCCTCGGATTTTTCGGCGCCAACGCGCCGAAGATGACCACCGCGGGAGTGATGGTTTCGCTGACGGTGAACTCCGTCTGACCCGGCCACTGGTCGATATCGTAAAAAGAGTAAAGCTGCGGGATCCTGTCCACCGCCGGCGTTGGCGGGTAGATGCCGGTGATCCAGCTCTTGCCCCTGCCCGGTCCGTAGACCCAGATTCCCGGCAGGTACTCATCCAGGTCGTCGTTCATCGATTCGAGGTACTCCGGATGGAGGACGTGCCGCTGCCCCAGCCCCGAACACTGCACCTGCCCCATGGGATTGGCACCGAGGGCTGAATCGGCGCTGGCGCAGAGCACATCGTAGTATTTCCGCTCACCGGTCATCTTCCACATCAGCGCCATCCACCAGGCCTGCCCCGTGGAGGCGGTCCCGCTCCCTACCGGGGCCCAGGGATGCTTGAAGTGGATGTAGCCCTTCTTCAGGGTGAAGGCGTTCAGGGCCCAGTCAACCGCCCCGACGCAGCCCTTCTTCAGCTTCAGCTGGAAGCTCCTGTCGAGAGCGGGCAGGCCGGCCGGCAGCGTGTTGAAGGTATAGGCGAGGCTGATGTTGCTGAGGTAATCGATGCCGGCGGTCTTGAGAGTCGGCAACTTGTTGATGGCTTCCCCATAACGGGCATCACCGGTCGAGCGCAGAAGCTCAGCGGCGGCCTCGGCGATGGCCACCTCCTCCCCCAGCTTCTTCGGGGGAAATTTCTGCAGACCGCAGTCAAAGGCCCGCTTCGCCGCCAAAACCAACTGACGCCCCTCGTCCTTAGCCTTCGGAAACTCCCCGAGCACCCTCCCCAGGCAGGCTGCGGAAGCGGCGAAGGAGAAACAGCTGTAGCCGCTCACAGGGCGCATAATGTACTCGACGCTCTCATTGTCGGTATTGCTGCGCCAGGCGTTGTCGGGATGCGCATCGGTGAAAGGATGCCCGGTGCCCTCGCTGCCGCCTGAAATCCCGCCATCGGGCCACTGGGTGTCGAGGTAGTAGCTTAGCAGGAAGGCCGCCTCGTCGAGAATGTCCGGCAGGCCGTTGCCGGACTCCGGGATCATGAACTGCCGGTCGATGAAGGCATCCGGGTTCATCTCGTAAACCCGGCACAACTGGCGGGCGATGGGGATATGGATCGGCCTGCGGTCGTAGTCGGCCGCATCGTGATAGCCGCCCCGCACCGTCCTGTACTTCAGCGTGCCGGTAGCCTTGCCCTTGCGGATGAATTCGGCGATCGACTTGAAATCAAGCGGCGGGCCGTACTCGGGGTAGATACCGATCTTCACATGCTGACGGCACTGATTGCGGGTCCAGCGAGTGTGTTTCTTATCCAGCGCGATTCCGCAGCGTGCATGGTAGAGGGCGCGAATGCTGCTGAAGAGTGGCTCCGCCATCACATCCTCCGCGATGCGGAAAGAATAGGAGCGGCCGATCCCGGGAATGCTGATGCAGTAGGAGCCCGGCTTGCGAAGGCCCGAAAAATCGAGCCCATAGACATTCTCACCGGAAAAATCCTGCTTGTAGGCGCCCTCGCTCTTCTGCCCTGCCCGGTGGCGCAGCTTCGCCTTGCCCGTGAAGGCCGTCTTGCCGGTCTTGAGGTCGATGACTGAGAAGGCTTCCGGTTGGAGTGCGAGCGCGCCGGCGGTGCCAAGCCATTTACCGGCGTAGGCCAGGCGGATCTTCGAGTCCGGCAGGTAGCCGACCTGGTTCACCTTGATCGCCTCAGACAGGACTGTTTCCGCAGACCACCGGAAGGTGGCGCTGGTGGCACCTGCGCCAATCCCCTTCGACCTGAAGGTATAGCTCCGGCCCTCGGCCATGGGCTCGGCCAACCTCACATAGACCACCCCGATAAGCGTCGCCGGAAGGTAGGGCTTCGGCACATGCCCCATATGGTGCAGCTTGACGAAGCGGCCCAGCACCTTGTGGCCCTTGAGCGCGCGGCCGTTCTCGAGGATCGTGAAGCTCGCCGGGTCGTCGAAGCGGCCGGACAGCTTCCTGCCCTGCTGGTAAAAAACGAAACCCACGGTATCGGCGGTGAGCACCTGGAGCGACTCCTGGTGAATCAGCTTGTCATGCCGCCCCAGGTTGAGAACCCTGCCGAAACCATAGGGTTCGGCCCCGGCAACATTCACAGCCAACAGCAATAAGGGGAAAACCGTGATCCATCTCATGACAATAGTGTAGAAAAGAATGAAGCAGGTTAGAACCCCTGACCTCCCGGAGGTCGACGACGCGGGGCTCTTGACAGGGGATGTGGGCAAACCTAAACTCGAACGGATCATGAAAAACATCACCACGATCTGCGCTTTGCTGTTGTGCTGCCCCGCCGCGGGCGGGGAGAACGCGGCCCCCTCCTCGCACATGGTCTTTGACGACAACTTCGATGGGGACATCCTCATCAACGAGGTGCGCGTACCCAAAAGCGGCGAGGCGATGTACACCTACTACGAGACGCTCGGCTGGCGCGGTGGCGCGGCCGGCTACGGCGGGATCCAGGTGCACCCCAGGGCGCACCTCTATATCTTCTCGATCTGGGACCACAAGAAGCACACCGCCCCCATCAAGGCCGTCCACAAGGGCCCCGACACCATCACCCAGAAGTTCGGCGGCGAGGGCACCGGGCTCAAGTCCTGGAACTTCAAGCTCGGCTGGAAGCCGGACACCTGGTACACGCTCATATCACGCTGCTGGCCGGTCGGTGACCACACCTTCTACGGTTTCTGGGCACGCTCGGGAGAGACGAAGCAGTGGACCCACCTCGTAACCATGGACGTCGCCGCGAAAGATGCCTGGTTCAAGGGCGGCACCGATGCCTTCCTGGAGGACTGGTCTGAAACAGGCGTCAAGCGCCGTGAAAGCCACCTTCGTGGAGGCTGGAAGCGGAAGCTCTCGGGGGACTGGCATCCCTTCGGCAAGGGACGCTACTCAGTCAACTACTGGGACCTCGATCCCGGCAAGCGATCCTACAATTTCCGCACCAACTGGAATGGAGGCATCGCGAAGGACAGGACCGGCGAGTACTACTTCATGATCGCCGGTGGAAAGAAAACGAAACCGACCACGAAGAACCCATCCAGTCACAGCATCAAGCGCACCGAGAAAAAACCGGGCTACGAAACGATCAAAATCAAGACCGTCCGGGCGAATAGATCTGCAGATGGGAAGCTGACCGTCACCTGGGAAAACGACCCGACCACCCTGCCCCAGTTCTCCTATTCC
>CAJWMA010000361.1 GCA_913042995.1 uncultured bacterium
CGGGCCAGGACCTCAGGATCGTAAAACCTTTCGAACTTCGCCATCGCCCAGGGCCTCGCTATCTTCGGCAGGAGTCGTTTCGATCAGCTCATCGATGATCTTGTCGACGGTATAACCTCTCGCTTCCGCATGGAAGTTCGTCAGGATTCGATGCCTGAGAACAGGATGCGCCACCGCGTCGATGTCTTCGGTCGCGACATGGAAGCGGCCGGCCATCAGAGCCTTGGCCTTTCCCGCTGTCACGAGGCACTGGCAGGCGCGCGGGCCCGCTCCCCATGCCACGTATTCCTTCACGAAGTCCGGCACCGCCTCGTCTTCGGCTCCTTCGATACGCGTCTTCCTGACGAGGCTCATAGCATAGTTGACCACGGGATCGGCCACAGGAACCCGCCTGACGATCTCCTGTACATCCGTGATGGCCTTCTTGCTGAAGACGGGGCGGACAGAGGCGGAGTTCTCCTCCGTGGTCTGGCGGATGATGTCGTATTCTTCATCCCGGCTGGGGTATTTGATGAAGATCTTGAAGAGGAATCGGTCCTGCTGGGCTTCCGGCAGCGGATAGGTTCCCTCCTGTTCGATCGGGTTCTGTGTCGCCAGGACGAAGAATGGGTTCGGCAGCGGATTGCGCTTGCCGCCAACGGTCACCTGGCCCTCCTGCATGGATTCGAGCAGGGCGGCCTGCGTTTTAGGCGGCGTCCTGTTGATCTCATCTGCGAGGATGATATTGGCGAAGATAGGTCCCTTGAGGAAGCGGAACTCTCTCTCCCGGCCGCGAGCGCTCTCGTGGATGACCTCTGTGCCGGTGATGTCGGTTGGCATGAGGTCGGGGGTGAACTGGATCCTGTTGAAATCCAGCCGCAGGCAGTCAGCCAGCGTCCGGATCAGGAGAGTCTTGGCGAGGCCGGGAACGCCCTCGATGATGCAGTGGCCGCGGGCGAAGATAGCGATGAGAAGCTGCTCAACGACATCTTCCTGGCCAACGATGACCTTGCCGATTTCTGCCCGGAGTTTGTCAAAGCTCTTCTGCATGCGTTTGACTTCAGCCAGGTCTGATTTTTTTGCCATCAGGGTAGCAATCCTTTCTGGGTTGGAGCTTCGCCGGGGCCGGGAAGTTCGTTACTCCCGGCGGGCGGACAGCCGCGATGACGGTGTCTATTTGTTCTGCTGCTGGTTCAGGCCTCAGCGTTGATAGGCAGGAACGAATTTGTACGGCAACTGAAGAATGATCAGCGCGATAGCCGTTCCATAGGTCGTTCCCACCTGGTCTCCCATCCAGCTTCCATCGCTGGCCTGGGCCGACTTCAGCCTCCGGCTTATTGTACGGTAGTAATCAGCCCATTCCTTCTTTCCCCTCTGATATTTCGCCTGCGCCAGGTAGAGGTGGGTGTAGAAGTAGTGACCCCAGGAGCGGTTGATTTCGGAGTGAACCGATATCGTCCGGTCGCAATAGCGCAGGCATTTCAGGGCAAGGGGACTGTCGTATTCTCCTGCGTTGTACAGGGTCGCCACCGCGGCGGCTGTCAACGGCGGCCGTGAGCTTCCGGAGCCGATGCTGTAGCGAATACCTCCATCCGGGTTGGCCGAGAGCTCGATGTAGCGAACCGCCCGGCGGATGGTGCTGGCGTTGACCCTGATCCCCGAGTTCTGGCAGGCGCGGAGTCCCTGGATCTGGGTAACCGTCACAGAGCCCTCATCACCGTCCTGGTTGGGAGTGTAGAGCCAGCCGCCGGCCCGGCTCTGGCTGCGTTCGGTCAGGCGGACACCCCTTGCCAGCAGGTCGTGAATACGCTTCTGGCGGGCGACGTTACCTTCCATGCCGTAGGCCTCGGCAAGAAAAAGGAGAGTGAAGCCATGTCCGTGCAGTGAGCGGCTCTGCTCCGCGGCGGTAGCGAAGAGCCCGCTTCGCTGCCCGGTTCGAAGGAGGAAGTCGGTGGCCTTGCTGATGGACTTGGCGTAGGGGCCGCGGGTCGGGGTGCTGCCGGTGGCCAGCAGGCCGGTTCCGGCCAGCGCCGTCATTGCCGTGGGGTAGCGGCCGTAGCCTCCCTGGTTGTTCCAGGATCCGTCAGGGTTCTGGGTCCGGGTGAGGTATTGAGCGCCGCGCTCAATCATCCGGACGATCTCGGGGGTTACGTTCTCAGGCAGGCGCCCAGGCTCTGCCGACACTGATTGCGGTAGAGTTCCACAGAGAACAAGAGCGAGGGCCAGGTGTTTCAGGCAGGAATGTTTGGCTGTCATGGAAGGAAGCGCTACCTGGTTCGTTTCTCTAAAACGACCTTCAGCTTCCCCTGCACGACACCGCTCTGAAGGGCGATGCCGAGAAAGAGACGCCCCTTCTTTTCTACAACACCATCGTAATCGGTTCCGACGAGGAACGGTTTTCCGGTCTTGCCGATTTTTCCCACCAGGCTGCCTGTAGGGAATTGCTTGAAGGCGGGAGGAGGGGTCCGCTTGATGGAGCGTGTCCCATCCGGGCCGCACTTGGTGCCGTTGTGGGTCGCAAGGGTCAGTATTCCGCTCGCTTTCAGCCTGAACTCCTCACCCTCGGCGAGGTCTGCCTGGGAGTCGAACCAGCTGTTCTTCTCAGCCAGGGTGGCTCCTGGAACGTCAAAGGAGAGCCTGGTTACGAGGGGTTCCTGGAAAACGATGCTCAGGATATCCGCGCGCTTGAATCCCAGGGACCCGTAGCGGGTCTTGACCATGAAGCTCTGCTCCTCGACCCGGCCCTTGATCGTGAACTCGGCGGTCTCGACTTCATCCTCTTCTCCTTCGAGGGGGACCAGGTGGAGCTCATCTTCATCTGGCTCCTCAACATTGCCCTCGAGCTGCGCGACGAGTTTTTCCGCCCGCGCCTTGATCTCTTCATCTTCTGATTTTTGCGCTTTCTCCAGGGCCTTGAGGGCGGGCAGGCCGATCGCTGTCAGCTTCTCGGTGGCCTCCTCGCGCAGATCGAATTCCTCATGGCCAAGCTGCTGGATGAGTCCGGCTATTTTCTCAGAGAGGTTCGAATCGACGCTCGAGCAGAAGCGAATCCGGACCAGCTCGCGCATTGGAACCGCCAGGGTTCCGTAGGCTGTCTTTACCTTGACTCCTTCGCCTTCCGGTATTCCGGCCAGGCGGGTCCCATCGCGCATGTGGAACATGGGAGGGCTGGGGCTGCTTTTTCGCACCTTGCCGGTCTCAGCAGGAGCTTTCTTCTCCTTCGCGGTCTTTTCAGCGCCGCCCGAAACAGCCTTCTTGATCGCATCGACCAGGGGGATCTTCTTCCCATCAGCCGTTTTTATCTGGACCGGTTTAGCCGGCTTGGCGGGTTTGACAATGACCTGGGGGGTGCGGACCTGAGGGGCTTTCTGGGCTTCCTTGGGGGCTTCCTTTTCCTGGGCAGCGGCACCAACCCAGGCGGGAGGGGCGAGAAAGATGAGAGATGCCAGCAGGATGCCCGAGGCGCGGAAGCTTCCGGGCCGGGAGCAGTGGTTTCGTTCAGTCATGTTCGTGATGCTTCGCATCCCGGGGTATTCTTTCTT
>CAJWMA010000362.1 GCA_913042995.1 uncultured bacterium
GATGAAGGAGCGGTGGAATCCATCGCCACTAACCTGCGCGGCGACCTCGACCAGGATGGAGGCATCGCCCTGACCGATGCGATCATCATCCTCAGTTTTCTCTTCGTCGGGGGAGCCGATCCTTTCTGTGAACCGGTAGCCGACGCCAATTCGAGAGACGGCCTGGATATCACCGATGCCATCTACCTGCTGGACTTCCTCTTCCTCGGAGGACCTCCCCCGCCCCCGCTGAGCCCTGCCGAGCTGGAAAAATGCGCTGGAATCAACCGTCCTCCCGCAATCGAGCCGATCGGGACTATTATCGCCAGGGAAGGCGCCGAGGTCAGCTTCCAGCTCAACGCGACGGACCCGGACAACGACAACATCACCTACTCGGTTGAGGATGGACCGGAAGGCCTCACCATCGACCCGGCGAGCGGCCGTGTCTCCTGGACCCCTTCCTTCGGCCAGGAAGGCGACCACCGGATTGAGCTCCGAGCCAGCGACAACGGCCTGCCGCCGCTTTCAACCGTAGCCAACGGACTCATCAGGGTTCTCCAGGGGAACCTGCCCCCCAGTGTTGAAGACCCCGGGATCATCTATACCCGGGAGGGCATCCAGCTTGCCTTTGTTCTGGCCGCGACAGACGCGGAAAATGACAACATCGCCTTCGAGCTTATCACGGCCCCGGAGGGAGCCTCCATCGACCCGGTATCGGGAAGCTTCGAGTGGATCCCAGCCGTCGGCCAGGCGGGAGAACATTCCCTCTCCATCAGGGTGAGCGACGATGGAAAGCCGCCCGCAAGCATCCTCATTGAGAGCCGGATCATCTGCCTGGCTGCGGATTCACCCATCAACCAGCCGCCGATCATCCCCTCCCGGATGATCTACCGAACCTATACCGACCGTCCCATCAGCTTCAACATAGGGGCCAGCGATCCAGATGGGCATGATCTTGAATATTCAACATCCAACCTCCCCGCCGGCGCGGAGCTTGACACTGTCACCGGGCAATTTGACTGGACCCCCACGGCCGAACAGGCCGGCCCCGCCTACGTACCCTTCAACGTCACCGACAACGGCCAGCCTCCGCAGACAGCCGAGAGCATTCTCATCTTCCAGATCGCCCATAGCTCACCCTGCTCACTGGATGACTGCGATCCCGCAACCGGCTGCTCCATGAACCCCCTGCCGCTCGCGGTGGATTGCTGCGAGGAGCCTCCCGAGAACCGTGTGGCGGAGCCGGTAGCCGGATGCCCCGAGGGCCGGGTGCTCTATCTTGGTCGAAACCTGGAGGGTTTTGGCCGCATGAACCACTGCGATCTCCTCCCGGTTATGCTCTTCGGGCAGGGAGGTGCGAATATCCGCCTCAACATCGAGGCCAGGTGCATCAACAGCGAAGCGAGCGTCAGGGTACGGTTCAGGCTCGCGACCTCCTCCGACATCATCTTCGATCGCGACCGAGTCTTTGAAATGAGCCAGCGTTCAGATGGTTTCGCTCACAAGCTCGCCCTGGTTTTCGATGTAGTCGGCGTAGATGACATCTTCAGCCTCGATGGAACCCAGGCCGAGCTCTGGGCGGAATTAACAGATGAAGACGGAGTGGTAGTTGAACGCGCCCTGCGGGTTACCCTCACCCTCGGAAACCCCGCCGATCTGCCGGAACCCGACACAGAGGATATCCCGGCGGGTGAGATCGGCTGCGTAGGCTGCCATCGTCCCCTTGATCAGACCGGCAAACGTCACGGGATCGAAGACGCCCATCCCTGGGCAGCCCTCACCTGTACAGACTGTCATGGCGGCAACCCTGCGGCCTTTACACGCCAGGAGGCTCACGTTGTTCCGGCAGTCGGCCCGAGCCTTTTGCGGCGGCTCACGACAGATGAACTGGATCTTGCCGACAACGACTACCTGCGGTTCATCAATCCCGGGGATCTCAGGGTCGCCCACAAGGGATGTGGCGGAAGCAATCCCGCCAGCAACGGGGGCAGTTGCCACCAGGAGACCGTCGAAAAGGTCAAGTTCTCGGTCATGGCGACCTACGCCGGCCACTACACTCTGCCGCGTTTCCTGGGCGGAATTCAGGACAGGACCCACACCCATGCAGCAGTCGATATCGTCAACGAAAACTTCAACCCCGCCACAGCCCCCCCTGGAGCCGTTGGACAGCTCCTCGCTCTCAGGGAACCGGATCCAGCGGTCCAGAGAGGCTCGATCGGGGCCTGCATCGATGTCTACCTGCCGAAGTCCTGCCCAACCTGCCACCTGAATGACTTCGGCCCGAATAACGCGGCGGGCAACTACCGCTCTTCAGGCTGTACAGCCTGCCACATGCTCTATTCAGACGATGGCATCTCGGCGTCGGAGGATCCGGTCATCTCAAAGGATTTCCCGCCCCATCCGCGTCGTCACATCCTGACCAGCAAGATCACCACCGATCAATGCTCCCGCTGCCATTTCCAGGGAGGAAGAATCGGCCTGGCCTACCAGGGCATTCGCGAGGGAGGCTTCTCCGAAGACAAGACGCCGCCCAACGGGGTAACTCTCGGCCGGGAAATGCACGCCCATGGAGTCGATTATTATTTCACCGACGAGGACAACACGAACGACCACGACGAGACTCCTCCTGATCTCCATGCGACCGCCGGCATGGCCTGCATCGACTGCCACGTCGGCTCCGATGTTCACGGAGATGGAAACATCTACGGCTCGGAACGCTACCAGGTCGGAATCAGTTGTGAAGATTGTCACGGTACGGTGAGGGAGGCCGTCACCGAAACAGCCGAAGGCCACTTCGTCAACTCCGCCGGCTCCCGGCTCAAACGCCTGCGGCGTGGCGCAGACGGCCGCATGCGTCTGCGTCTGGCCAACAGCGACCAGGAACTCAATGTCCCACAGATCTACACCATTCTCCAGAGCGGGGTCAACGATGCCATGCACGAGGCGATGGGAGTAGACGAGAACGGATTTTCCCATACCGATCGTCTTGAATGCTATACCTGTCATACCTCCTGGCGGCAGACCTGCTTCGGCTGTCATGTCACTGTTGATGATTCCAGGACAGCCCGCAACCTGACCACTGGACTGGACTCCCAGGGAGCCATCGCCGTCTCACGAGACGATTACTCTCTCGATTTCTTCGCCATCGGCATGAACCAGCGAGGCAAGGTCTCTCCTCTTTGCAACTCGATGAGCATCTTCATGAGCTATATCGACTCGGCGGGCCAGGAGCAATACCGCGACAGGGTGAGGACCAGCTCCGACGGAAGAACCGGATTCGGCTGGAACCCCTTCCACCATCACACTGTCAGCAGGGTCCCCCAAAACTGTGACACCTGCCACCCGGTCAAGCCCGGGACCGGCCCCGACAACCAGTCCCGGCTCAGCGAGACCTATGGATTCGGCAACGGCAGGTTCCTCAGCGAAGATGGCGAGGGTGTCGTGCGCGACCTCTCCGCCTTCCTCGACTCAAAGGGCGAGCTGATCGGCGAATTCCCCCATCCGGAAACCGGTCCCGTACCAGCCGAACTGCGTCAACGG
>CAJWMA010000363.1 GCA_913042995.1 uncultured bacterium
GGTGAAAAACACGGGGAAGAAGGCGAGGCTCCTGGCGACTAGCCCGGCGGCCAGGCAAGCTCGCGGCCGCCGAGCAGGTGAACATGCAGGTGAAAGACGGACTGCCCCGCCCCCTCGCCGTTGTTGGTCACCAGGCGGTAGTCCTCGAGTTCTTCCCGCCGAGCCACCTCGGCCGCCACCCAGAGCAGATGGCCGAGAAGTTCCCTGTCCTCTTTCTCCATATCCGCAACCTTGACAATCGGCTTGCGGGGAATGATGAGGACATGGGTCGGAGCCTGGGGCTGGATATCCCTGAAGGCGAGCGCCCTCTCGTCCTCGTAGACGATGTCGGCAGGAATCTCCTTGTCGATGATTTTCTGGAATATGGTGCTCATGAGCTCTCCTGTTTGTTTTCCCGGGGCAATTTCCAGAGAGCTTCGCCGTCGACATTGGACTTGGCAAAGCTCAAATGCGAAAATGCCCGCGTCTAAAGTGCACTGAAAATCGAGGCGAGTCCACGATACGACAGGGCTTGCCCGGGACGCCATCATCTTCACCCCGCAAGAAAACCCAATCGATGAGCGATAGCTGGAGCAGGCCGACAAAACACTCGAGACGCGCCGCGATTCGAGCCGGGGCTGTCGGATTGATGGGGCTCGGCCTGGCTGAATTCAACGCCCTGCGCGCCGCCGCCGAACAGGATCCGGCCGCCGCGTCCCCGAAAGCCCGCTCGGTCATCTACATCTTCCTCTCCGGCGGTCTCTCTCAGATCGACAGCTTCGACATGAAGCCGGAGGCGAAAAAAGAATTCCGCGGCTCTTTCAAGCCCATCCCTACGGCGACCGAGGGCATCCAGGTCTGTGAACATCTCCCCCTCCTGGCAAAGCGCAGCCAGGCCTGGTCCATCTGCAGATCGCTGACCCACCCCTTCAACGAGCACTCCGAGGGACACATGGTCATGCTCTCAGGGCGCAGCGACCTGCCGCCCGCCTTCAATCTCAACAAGCCGAAGGAGAGCGACTGGCCTGCCATCGGAGCTATCGCGAACCAGCTCGTCAAGCCCAGGGGCGTCATGCCCTCTTCTGTCGCCCTGCCTGAGCGGCTGATCCACCGGACCGGGCGGGTCATCCCCGGGCAATTCGGAGGGGTCATGGGCAACCACACCTCTCCCTGGTTCCTCGAAGCCTCGACCTTCAACAGCAAATCCTACGGAGCCTACCCCGAGTACACCTTCCATCACGAGAAGGGTACCCAGAAGAGATCGAACGACAACTTCACCATCCCCCAGCTCTCGCTCTCAGAAGATCTCTCGCGGGCGCGCCTGCGGAGGCGAATGGATGTGCTCGAATCCATCAATGCCCAGCAACAATCGCTCCAGGGGGCTACTCCGGTTCGCGAGTTCCGCCGCTATCACGACCTCGCGCTCGGACTTCTCGGCGACCCGAAAACCAGGAACGCCTTTGATATCACCGACACCGATGCCGCCACCCTCGAACGCTACGGAAAGAACTCCTTCGGGTGGTCTCTGCTGACGGCCCGCAAGCTTGTCGAAGCCGGGGTCAACCTGGTACAGGTCAACCTCGGAAACAACGAGACCTGGGACACCCACGTCAACGCCTTTCCTAACCTCGAAAAATACCTCTTCCCGCCAATGGACCGCGCCGTCTCGGCCCTGCTCGATGACCTGGGTGAACGCGGCCTGCTTGAAGAAACACTCGTCGTAATGGCCGGTGAATTCGGCAGGACGCCGAAGATCTTCAGCATCGGCAAGGGCAAGCCGCCGGGGCGGGACCACTGGGGAGCCGTCCAGACCGTATGGTTCGCCGGCGGAGGCGTCCAGGGCGGCCGGATCATCGGCTCATCGGATGCCGAAGGCGGCCAGCCGAAGGACGATCCGCAGAAGCCCGAAAACATGGCCGCCACGATGTTCGAGGCCCTGGGAATACCGCGTGACCTGCACTGGATGGAGCGCCGGGGGCGGCCCCACCCGGTCTACTCAGCCGATGCGATCCCCGGGCTCCTCTGAGCGTCACTCTCCCAGCTGCTTGAGAAGCCTCAGCGCTCCCGGGTGGCCGGGCTGGAGCTCGAGATACCGACGCAACAGCGAGGCGGACTCGGCCTTCCTGCCAAGCTTGATGTAGAGCCTCGCAAGGTTCAGATAGGCCGACGGACCCGCGGGCGCCAGCGCGATGGACTTCCGGAAAGCCCTGACAGCGTCATCGGTTTCACCCAACGCCTGCAGAACCAGCCCAAGGTTGTTGTGGCCGGAGGCGTAGCCGGGACTGACCCGCACGGACCTCTCACACATCTTCCTGGCCTCCTTGAAGCGGCCGCCCTCGGCAAGAATCACGCCGAGATTGCTCCACAGCTCGGGATCTTCGGGATCGATGACCGCCGCCTTCTCATACACCTCGCGCGCGCCGTCAAGATCGCCGGTTGAACGGCAGACGGCGCCCAGCCGCTTGTAGCCGGCAACAAGCCCGGGCTCGAGACGGATCACCTCTTCGAAGCGTTTACGCGCGCGCTCCGGAGCGCCCACTGTCAGCTCGATATTCCCGATATTGATGAGAGCCTCGATATGACCCGGCCTCGACTCGAGAACCTTGCTGAAGACCCGGTAGGAATCTTCCAATCGTCCCTGCCGGGCGAGCACGACCCCGAGGTTGACGGCGGAATCGATAAATTCCGGTTGGCCTTCAAGGGCAAGCTCGAAGGCCTCGCGGGCAGATTCAAGCTTGCCCGCCTGCAGCTGAATGAGCCCGATATTGTAGAGCGCTTCGACCTCGCCCGGACGCCTGATGAGGGTTCTCTCAAACGCCTCCAGGCCGCGGGCCGGGAGGCCCGCCTCAAGATAGGAGACCCCAAGCTGGAATTCGTTCCGGAACCAGTCCGACGAATAATAACCCCCGGGAAAGGGAAGGCCCCTGGCGAGCCGTCCCCGGGGATCCCCCGGGATATCGGCGGCGTCGGCGCTGAGACCTGCCCAGCCCGTTCGTCCCTCGTAGATCCGTACCAGGTGTCCCGATGAGTTCAGCAAGAGCGTGCAGGGCAGACGCAGTCCCCGGGGCCAGCGAACGACCTCCTCAACGAGGACGGAGAGCGCCAGCAGGTCCTCCGGATCGGCAAAGGCGGCGGGAAAGCCCGCCCTGCGAACAATCTCAGCGGTCTTCTCCGACTCCCTGTCGGCGGCGCTGGTGACCACCAGCACCGCGAGCTCCGAGCCAGTAGCGGAGCGCTGCTTCTTCCACTCCGACAGCTCGAGAACGCAACTCGAACACTCCGGAGTCCAGAGGTTCAGGACCAGGGGAGCGCCCCTGAACTTCGCCAGGGTGAGCGCCCTGCCGGAGAGGTCCCGCAGCTTCATTCCCGGCAAGGTAACCGGGTCCAGCATCCAGACCTTCCTGGACTCATCCGGGGGGGGACGGAAGGCCGGCCTGCCGGCGCCGCCAGGCCCTGGCCGGCTCCGCTCCTTGAAAGGTTGAAGACCCGGCTCCTTCGCGCCCTCGCGCAGGAGAACCTCCCGGTCAGCTGGAA
>CAJWMA010000364.1 GCA_913042995.1 uncultured bacterium
CGGGAGTATCGGAGTCGAAAGGCTCCAAGGGCAATTGACGGGGGAACCGGGAGTTCCCGGCTGACTTGCATGGATCTGGAAAGCCAGGTGCTGTGCGGGGCTGGCGGAGCGACGACCCAACCCGGTTCTTTCAGTAAGAAAAGTTGCTGTCACTTCAACAGGAGGTAACGCGCGGAAACCGAGCACACAACAGGTTCCAGAGCCTGGTCTGCCCCATGAGGGGGACCGGAGACCTCATCGACCTGCTCGGCTGCGCAGACAATCCGGCAAAAGCGACGGCAACTGGAAGCAAACAGTAGAAAGGGGGTAGCTTATGAAAGGCAAGATTCCGAAGGCAGAACGAAGGGAATCAATCGGACGCAGAAAAAAATCTGCTAAGCCTAAAGCAGCCAGAAAAGCTCAGAACGGCAGGATTCCTCTGTCCTTTTCTGATCTCCAGATCCCAGTTCGGCCTCTCCTGAATGCCGAACAGGAACGCCGGGCCGGCGCGATTATTCAGACAAACCTGAAGCGCCTTGCTTATTTCCTGCCGCGTCATATAGGCGGTTACGGTCGTTATCTTACCCGGATGAACGAATTGGTCGTTAATGGCGGCCTGATGTTCACCTGGATGTCTCTCAGGGACCAGATGGCCGAGGATCTCAAGGCTGCGGCGGCTGCGCTGGAAAAGGCTGAAGGCTTCGCCAGCAGAAAGCCGTCTTCGGCGAAAGACGAGGCTAAGGCCTGGAAGCGTTTCGAGAAGGGCGTGACGATCCTTTCGACCTATCCGCTCGATCCTGAGACCACCTTCAATTGGGCTAAGGAGGTTTTAGAGAAACCCCTGGGCTCTACTGGAATCGCGGGGCTCTGGAAAAGCAATCGTATCGAACGGATCGTTCGGCGGATCTTCGACAAGCTCAACGCGGCTCGGGATGGGCTTGTCCTGCCCAACCTCCGGCTGGTGCTCAAGGAGGTCTTCCGTTATCACCCGGTCGGCATGAAACGCAGCGATCTCTTTCAGGAGGGAGTGCTTGGACTTCAGAAGGCGATTTTCCGTTATGATCCCACGAGAGGGACGCGTTTCTCGACCTATGCGACCTATTGGATTCGCCAGTCGATCCGTAAATCACTGATCGACAAGTCGCGAATGATCCGGGTTCCGCAGGGGGTACAGGAAAACCTTCGCAAGGAAGACTGCAAGCTCTCCGAAGAAGAGGCCGCCCGCATTCGGCGTGTCATGAGTGGGACCGTTCTTTTCTCATCCGCCGACAATGACGACGGGGGTGATCGCAACCTTTTCGTTGTGAGAGACACGAACGAGCATGCTCAGAGCGAGGTTCTGCACACCAATACGATTCCAAAAGAGATCATCAAGGCTCTCGATCGACTCGAGGGGAGAGAGCGAGAGGTTATCGCGAGGCGTTTCGGCCTTGAAGGTGAAAAACCTCAGACGCTCGAACAGATCGGGAACCGAATGAACCTCTCGAGAGAGCGAATTCGCCAGATCGAGAAGGAAGCCCTGGGGCACATGAAACAGATTCCAGGCTTGCAGGAGGTCTACGAAGATCTCGGCAAGGCCA
The DNA here is from genome assembly GCA_913042995.1 of uncultured bacterium. Taxonomy (GTDB): domain Bacteria; phylum Planctomycetota; class UBA8108; order UBA8108; family UBA8108; genus UBA8108. The sequence goes on from CAJWMA010000364.1 coordinate 1,560, forward strand.
GTTTCAACGGTTACACCTCGAAAAACTGAATTTGAAGACCGCTGGGATCAAAGCCCCGGCAGCAGGGATTCTGCGCGGACTTTCCCTGCTGCCGGGGCATTTTCTTTTCCCCGCAGCCAGCCTCACTGTCTTATGCTCTTGGGCATGAGTGAAAACCTGCTCATTACAGCCGACTGGGTTTTGCCCGTCAGCTCCGCCGCTCTGCGCGATGGAGCTGTGGAGGTTCGCGATGGCCGTATCCACTCGGTTGGACCCGCTGCTGAGCTTCTCGGTGAGAGCGAGGCTGAGCGTCGCATCGACCTTGGCGCCGCAGCCCTCTTGCCTGGCCTGGTGAATACTCATGCTCACCTGGAATTGACCGCTTTGCGGGGGTTTCTCGAGGAGCCGGACTTTTTCGGCTGGATCCGGCGGCTTACCGAAACCAAGTACGAGACCCTGGATGAAGAGGATCTGCTCTGTTCGGCGCGTCTTGGTGTTCTCGAAGCCGTCCGGGCCGGGGTGACCACCATCGGCGACATTGCGGATGCAGGGGCCTCCCTTTCCGCTCTTTCAGAGGGGGGCTTGCGGGCGGTTCTCTACCAGGAGGTGTTCGGCCCGGATCCTGCCCAGGCCGAAGAGAGTCTCCTGGGGTTGCTCGACAAGCTTGAATCACACCAGGCTGCCGCGGCGGAGCGCGTCACCATCGGCATCTCTCCCCATGCCCCCTATACGGTTTCCGGAAGATTGTTCAAGCTACTGGCCGAGCTGGCCCTGAAAGAAGGATATCCGGTCTCGGTGCACGCCGCCGAGTCAGCGGCCGAGGGAGAGTTCGTTCGGATGGCGCAGGGGCCTTTTGCCGAATATCTCAGGAGCCGCGACATCGCGGTTGAACCTCTTGGCGTCTCGACTATCACCTATTTCGATGAGCTTGGCCTGCTCGCCACGGCTCCTCTCCTGGCCCATTGCATTGATTGCAGCGCGGATGATCTGCGGCGGATTGCGGCCTCGGGTTCCAGTATCGCGCATTGTCCGAAGTCCAATGCCAAGCTGGCTCATGGCGTCGCGCCGCTCGGGGCGATGCTGGAGGCTGGCGTGCGGGTCGGCCTGGGAAGCGATGGGGTTGTTTGCAACAATACCTGCGATTTGCTGGAGGAGGCCCGTTTTGCCGCCCTGCTCCAGCGCGCCGGAAGTGAATCTGTTTGTGGGGAGGCCGGTGATTTCCTGCGCCTCATGACCCTCGGAGGGGCCGAGGCCCTGGGACTTGCCGACAGCATCGGCTCGCTCGATGCCGGCAAGCTCGCCGATCTCTGCGCCGTAGACCTGGCGGCACCTCATTTTCAGCCGGTCATTGATGTGGAGGCCGCGGTGCTCTATTCAGCCTCGGCCAGGGACATCGTTCTGACCGTGGTGGAGGGAGAGGTTCTCTATGACGGCAAGGCCATGGCAAGGATGGATCCAGACGGCCTGAAGGAGCCCCTTGCCGCGATTCGAGATAAGCTCAACCCTGCCGGCTAATCCTGGCTTAGACCAGCCCCGGTTCTTGCCAGGAAGCGCAAGGCCTCGCTTGATTCCGCTTCGATGATGATCGGATCCAGAAAGGTTTCATTCCGGATCCCCGCCGCGACGGAGAGCTTGCCCAGTAACGATTCTTCAGGGAAGTCGATCTCGGCGGCAGCGACCGCCGGCCCCTTCTCGATGCCGCTTCCCGGTGTCCAGGCGAGGGTGACCTGTCGAAGTTTTCGCCGGGCGCTCTTCAACTCTTCCACCGCGTGGCGGAACATCTGCTTGCACTTGGCCTTCTTGCTGAGGGTCTTCCAGCCGTCGGTCGCCGCGAGTTGACGGCAGAGAAAGACCTCGGTCCAGAAATAATCGTCGCTCTGCAGGGGCATGCCCTGATCGTGATCTTCTTTCTTCTGGAGGCTGAAGAAGAACAGCGCAATCATGTCGGAG
>CAJWMA010000365.1 GCA_913042995.1 uncultured bacterium
GTCTCGGTCCTGGGTTACATCCAGCGTGGCGGCGCCCCCAGCGCCGCTGACAGGGTCCAGGGAGGGCTCTTCGGAAAGGCTGCGGTTGACGCGCTGCTATCGGGAGAGTCCTCGAAGCTGGTGGCAAGTCGAAATGGACAGGTCACCCTGGTCGAGCTCGAGCTGGCCTGGAAAGAGACCCGCGAGCTGCCCGCGAACCTGCTGGAGCTTGCCAGGATCCTCGCCAGCTGAGCCGGGACCGGGTTCGTCAGTCCTTCTTCCCCCCCACCGAGAAGAGCCGGCTCTCGGTACGGACAAACATGCGGCCTCCGCTCACCGCAGGAGTCGACCGGCAGGTGTCGCCAAGCTCGTTCCGGCCCAGCACCTCGAACTTTTCCGATGCCGACAGGACAACAACCGTACCCTTATCGTCAGCGCAGAACAGGCGTCCATCAACGCAGACCGGTGAGCCATGAAAATTACCGCCGCCTCCGGCTCTCTTCTGCCAGATGATCTCGCCGGTCTCCACCTTGCAGCAGGTGACGACTCCCAGGTCGCTCCAGAGAAAGAGCTTCCCGTCCCAGGCCAGCGGACTGGGAACATGCGGAGCCGATCGCGAGATCCTGTAGACCTCTTTCACACCGTGTTTTTTTCCGCTGGTTGATGGACGAACGACGACGGCATTCTTGCCGCCGTTGAGAGCGCCGGAGTTGGCAATCACCAGGTCCTTCCAGGCCACCGGAGAGCCCACAGCGCGCTGGGGAAAGGTACCGAAGACATCGATCATCCAGTTCTGCCGGCCGCTCTGCGGATCCACACCGACAATTCCCTCGAAGCAATGAACGAAGACGATCTCCGTCGGACGGCCATCCGAGCTGAAAACACAGGGGGTCGAGTAGCAGGCCCTCTTACCCTCGCGCGGAATCTTCCAGCGTTCCTTGCCGGTTGCCCGATCGACCGCCATCAGGAAGCTTCCCTTCTTGTGGTCATTCGAGATGATCACCATACCCTCAAAAATGATCGGTGAGGTGCCGCCGCCCTGCCCATGCAGGTAGGGGCCGAGGTCGTAGCGCCAGCTCTCTGCGCCGGCATGATCATTCGCCACCAGCTGGGAGCCGCCCTTCGACTGCCACAGGGTGTAGACCCGCTCGCTATCTACCGCGGGAGTGTTGGAGGCGTAGCTGTTGTTTCGATGCTTGCGATAGGTCTTGTAGGGAAAATCTTTCGCCCACCGGGCCTTACCGTCCCGGGCGCTGATCGCCAGCAGGGTTCGCTTTTGCGCGGCATTGTCGGCCGCGGTGACGAAGACCAGCTCATCCCAGACGACCGGAGAGGAGATCCCTTTTCCCGGCAGGGTTATCTTCCAGTTAAAATCGCTCTCCTTCCATTTGGCCGGAACCGTCTTCGCCGCGCTCACGCCGGAGCCGTTGGGGCCGCGAAAACGAGTCCACTCTCGAGCGCCGGCTGAAGAAGAGACCAGGGTAGAGAGAAGCAGAGCGAGGTACAGGGGAGCCAGGCGGCGCGGGGTTAGAAATATCATAGATCACTTCAACAATAAGGGCTGCGGGAAGACCCTATCTTCGCACGCGGAGCAGCCACTGCAAAGCCTCTCCCCTCCAGGGCCGTTGACCTATTCAGCCGGGCCTGGAGGGTCAGGCGGCCTGATTTCCTCCTCCTCGGCGTGATCACTCCAGTTCCCCTCCTCCACCGGCGGTTCGATGCCGGGATTCCTGTAGAACTCGAGGGGATCAAAATAGCTCGACGAAACCTCAAACGTAACGTCAACCAGGGTCGGGTGCAGGAATTGAAACTCGAGATAATACCCGAGGCCGTGTGTCCATTCCTCCAGCGGAAGGCGCTCACCGTCGCCGCCGGTCGCCACGAGATCAGGCGGGTAGAGCCGGGTAAAGACCGGTCGAAGATCCAGCGGATCATTAAAATACGCCGCCAGCTTCGATCCCCTGGGAAGCCGCTCTACTGTCTTGTCATAGAGAACCAGCGGGCGCACCTTGACAGAGCTCTCCTTGACCACATTCTTTTTCCAATTCGAGGTCTTGAAGAAGTGAGCGACGCCTTTCGAAGCATCCACCTCCCGCTCTCCCACGTGTCTTCCCTTCTCAATATTACCCGCCACCACGCGCAGCCGGGCGCCGTGAAGATCCGCCTCCGCCGCTCCCTTCAGCCAGTCGGAGACCTGGAAACGCGACTCGCGATCAATCTTCGACTCATGACCAGGCTGATCGGAGAGTCTCCCGGGAATCTTAAAACGCAGGCCGAGCTCCGGCTTGAAGAGGGACCTGCTCCTGGCCCATAAGTAGACAAAAAAGAAACCTGCGAGAACGATCACCATCAACGCCATTTCCATCTGGTCGTCATTCATTCTCAGGACACTCGTCACCAGGAATTTTTCCGCCAGCCACAGGGCGAACAGGGTGGCAAGAAACAATCCTGCGTAAATAAATTGACTGCCCGTCGGGAGCAGGAAGAAATTCTTCACATAGGACACCTCGTCCGGAGGACTGATCCTCTCAAGCTCCTCTTCCTGCGAAGCCGCTTCCGGCTCGACAATCCTGAGAGGCTTCTCAAATTTCTGCACGAACCGGGCACTGCCCACCTCGACCGAGATCCATCCCACAAGCTGAATCGAGGAGCCCTCGTAGGTAAAAAATCTGTTGGAAAGATCGCAGCGGAAGGTGTGCACCGGATCCTGGATGGTGAAGGTTTCGATACGCTTTTCGATGTTTTTGTTGATGGGACTGGCCTCCTCCACCCTGCAGGAAAGAACCAGCTTCACCTCGGCAGTCTTACCGGTCTGCTTCCGAAGATCTGGGTGAAAGAGAATCACCGCCTGTTGTTGACCTTCAAGCTCCTCCAGCCTTACCTCCAGGATCACTTTCCCCATCCGTAAGACCTCCCGCAGGGAAACGGCCCTGGCAACCTTCTTACATAAGTGGTCGTTGAACACATCAGGAGCTATACCCCGGGCAAAGGCGGGGGCGGGGGCGGGGGCGCCGGCTGTTCCCTCTCCTCATCGACGACAGCCGTGCCCCCCTTCTCAACTGCGGATTCCTTGAAGAAGGCAAGGGGGTCGAAGTAGTTGGGATCTACCTCCAGCTTCTGGTCCACGAGCGACGGATGCAGCAGCTGAAACTCGAGGTAATAGGAGAGGCCATGTGAAGAGTCCAGGGAAAGATTGCCCTCGATCCCCTTCATGGCGACCAGGTCGGGGGGATAGAGATCCGTGAACATCGGCTCGAAATCCAGCAGCCCATCGAAAGACTCCTCCACCGGCGCTCCGAGCGGGAGGCGCTCTACGGTCTTGTCGTAAAGAACAATCGGGCGAGTGATCACCGTTTTCTCCTTTCGCACCAGCTGTCCCTCATCTTCCTCGGATTTGTATTCCATTTTGCGATAGGGACAGCTCTCGATATTGCCCGCCACCACACGCAGCCGGGCGCCATGAAGATCCGTCTCGGCCGGACCGGAAAACCAGTCGGAGAGCTGGAA
>CAJWMA010000366.1 GCA_913042995.1 uncultured bacterium
CAGCTCGATCGCCTGATCACCTCGGTTCCGGATCATGAGAAGTTCCCCTACTTCTATCTTGTTGATGGTTATCGCACCAGCATGCACATGATAGCGGAACCGCTGCTCCTCTTTGAGACGATCTACATCGAGGACCGGTCCATCGTGGAGCTCCTGGATCCGCAGTTCACCTGGGAGAACAACATGCTGCGAGCCAACTACGCGGGCCACTCCAAGGCGGGCCACGATGTCGTAACGCAACTCTTCAAGCGCATACCGCTGAAAGACCCGCGCCGAGGCGGTGTCATTACCTGCGCCGCGGTCATGACGATGACCGCCACCCCCACGCGCACTCAGCCGATTACCCGGGGCGCCTGGGTCAACGCGGTGATCTTCAATGATCCGCCCGAGCCGCCTCCGGCCGATGTCCCCCCCCTGCCTGAAGCCAGCAAGGAAGAGCTCGACAAGCTCACCATCCGTGAGCGCCTGGCCGCTCACCGCGAGCGCGAGGACTGCGCCGGCTGCCACAACAAGATCGACCCCCTTGGCTTCGCCCTGGAGAACTACGGTCCGACGGGAGTCTGGCGTGACAAGTACGAAAACGGGCGAGACGTGGATGTCAGTGGGGTGCTGTTCAACCAGCACGAATTCAAGACACTGGTTGAGTTCAAGCAACTGATTCTGAAAGAGAAGGGACGGTTCATTCGCGGGTTTATCTCTCACCTGCTGTCCTACGCGCTCGGCCGAGAGCTGGGCCCCGCAGATTCTCCCATCCTGAACCAGTTGGCTTCCGAAGCGATGGCCGGAAAGGACCAGCTGAGGGTCGTGCTCAAAAGTATCGCCATGAGCGAGCCATTTCTTCACAAGAACACGCTGGCAGAGGCTGTGCCTGAAAAGAAAGAGAGCACGAAACAATAAAGCCCCTGGGAAACCAAAGAAATTTACACCTCGGCAATTTACCGACCTCCGTTAAAATGAATCAACCAAGGACACCTTCAAGATGAGCCGCCAGAAAAAAACTCTCCGCTCCGTCTCTCGCCGAAGCTTCCTGGCGTGCGCCGGTGGCGCCACGCTGAGCCTGCCCTGGCTCGAGAGCTATGCCAGCGCCCTGGGCGAGGAGACAAAACCCCCGGCAAAGCGGCTGGCTTTTTTCTACCTGCCAAATGGGATCACTCGTCGCGGCTTCTTCCCCGGAGAAAGTGACCGGGCTCTGCCAAAGTTCGCGGGACAGAACAACGTGTGGCGTTTTGACGGCAAGACCGTCCCGCCCGGCAGCCATCCCCTGGTGCTCACTCCGACCCTGGCTCCGCTTCACAAGATGCGGCAGAAGGTCTCCCTGATCACCGGCATGGACCGCGTCTTCCAGCATGGCACCGACTCGCATGCCCAATGCGCCTCCTGCTTCCTCACCAGCGTAGCGCCCTACGAGGTCAAGAACTCCGCCTATCCGCTCGCCCGCACATTGGACCACGTCGCCGCCGACAGCATCGGCAAGTCGACTCCCTACTCGACCCTTGAATTGAGCTGCAACGACCACAAGAACAACATCGAGTCGATCTACTTCGACAATATGTCCTGGTACGGAACAGGTCATGTCGCTCCTTCCATGAGAAACCCGCGAAAGATCTATGACCGGCTGTTCGGCACGCAAGCCAATGCACGCTCCCGCGACATCACCGATCTCGCGCTTGGAAGTGCCCGCCAGCTCCAGAAACGCCTGGGCACCGCTGACCGGAGGAAATTCGACGAGTACTTCGATGCTGTTCGAACGATCGAAACGCGAATGGATCGGATCGATCAGATGAAGTCCGAGCTCGCCGACAACAATATCAAGCGTCCGGCCGAACATTTACCGCGCAATGAATACATCCACCTGATGGGCGACCTGATGGTGACCGCGTTGCAGAGTGGCCTGACCAACGTAGGTACCCTGATGGTGGGTCCCGAGCGTTGGACAACGGCCACGAACTGGGAGGGCATCCTGGACAAGCCGTACAGCCATCACGGCATGACCCATGCCATCCAGCATCACATGGAACATCTGCTCAAGCTGGACCGTTTCCACGTCTCGGCCTTCGCGCGGCTGCTTGAGCGCATGGACAGTATCGAGGAGGCCAACGGCACCACCCTGCTGGACAACACGATCTTCACTCTTGGCGCCGGCATGGGAGATGGAACCACCCACCAGTACAACGACCTGCCCCTCGTCGTCGCCGGCGGAGGGGGTGGAACCCTGAAACTCGGGCAGCACGTCCACTGTAAACGCGGTACTCCGTTAGCCAATCTCTGGCTCACCCAGCTCCAGGCCCTGGGCATCGAACGGAAAAAGTACGCCGACAGCACGGCAACTGTGGCCGAAATACTGGCCTGAGAGGTTTTTCTCCACGCTCCACGAAGAACTTTGCTCCTTCGGACTTTGCCTGTCCTCAGAAGGTAGTGTTCAATATAAATGGATCGCGCGAAGGCACCGCACTGCCAGAGCGTAGGACACTTTGAGTCGCTACCCTGGAGACCCCCATGAAAAAGGCTGCCTGTCTTCTTCTGCTCTTCTCCCTTCTCTGCCCCAGCCTCTCTGCCGCCGATAAGCCCAACATCGTCTACATCATGCTCGACGATGCCGGCTACGGCGATGTGAGCTGCTACGGGCAGAAGAATTTCAAAACCCCGAACGTGGATGCCCTGGCCGCCGGCGGGCTGAAATTCACTCAGCACTATTCAGGCAGCACGGTCTGCGCCCCGACACGATGCTGCCTCATGACTGGCCTGCATACCGGGCATGCGTTCGTTCGCGGTAACCGTGAGGTGAAACCTGTCGGCCAGGCACCGATCCCGGGCGATACCGTCACCGTCGCCAAGCTGCTGAAGAAAAACGGATACAGGACCGGCGCCTTCGGAAAGTGGGGACTGGGCAACCCGGGCTCCGAGGGCGATCCGGTCAACCAGGGTTTTGACGTATTCTACGGCTACAATTGCCAGCGAAACGCCCACACCTACTACCCCACCTGGCTCTACCACAACCTCGAAAAGATCAAGCTCGATGGAAAGACCTACGCCCACGACCTCATCATGGCGGAAGCCCTGAAGTTTATCCGGAAAAACAAGGACGGCCCGTTTTTCTGCTTCCTGCCCTGGACCATCCCACACGCCTCGATGCACGTGCCCGAAAAGTACACCGCGCCCTTCCGCAAGAAGTTCGCCAAATACGAAAACACCATCGGCCGTTACAAGGGCCCGAAGGTCAAGAACCCCGTGGCGGCCTTCGCCGGCATGATGGTCAAGATGGATGAAGGCGTCGGACAGGTAAGCGCGCTGCTGAAAGAGTTGGGGATCGAGAAGAACACCGTGGTCCTCTTCACCTCGGACAACGGCCCCCACCGCGAGGGTGGACACAAGCCCGATGTATTCGACTCGAATGGCCCCCTCAGCGGCTACAAGCGCAGCGTCACCGAAGGCGGCATTCGCGTTCCGCTGATCGCTTATTGGCCCGGCAGAATCAGGCCGGG
>CAJWMA010000367.1 GCA_913042995.1 uncultured bacterium
GGGCCGTTCTGGAACATGTAGGAGAGCAGATAGACCGCATCGGCCAGGTTCACGGCTGAATCGCCATTGGAATCGAGCAGAGTGAGGTTTCCGCCCTCTCCAAGTCCCTCCCCGTCACAGGGAAGCTCTCCGGCTACACCCAGGTAGAGCTGCCGCAGCAGGCGAACAGGATCCGAAACGTCCAGGAGGCCATCCTGGTTGGCGTCTCCGGGCAAGCGAAGGCCGCGAGGGCCGCCACCATCTTCTGTGTAGCCCGGGGTTCCGAGCTCGACGGCGCCGGAGCGCCAGTTGTCGGAATCACTCCAGGTATCCAGCTCCGCGAAGGGATCATTGACCACCAGGGTGAAGCCTTCTCCATCGGCGGCCGGATACCAGTCGGCATATTCCAGTTCGAGAAGCGTCTCCCCGAACCGGCCCTGGAGCTCTACGGTCTCACCGCCGTTGCTCAGCTGCCCGGAATATTCGCCCGCCACCAGGATTCCCTCGGCGCCGTAACGCGAAGAGAAGGCGGCGAGATTCCTGACCACGAGCACATGCTCACCTGGGGCCAGAGCATCGATTCCCGCCTCTGAAAAATCAAACCTCGTCGCGCCGCCAAGCGAGATGCCCGCGAGATCGAGAACCCGGTCGCCCGTGTTCATCAGCTCGATGAATTCGTAGTCCTCCGTGGCGAAGCCCGCGCCCGGCGCCGCATCCGGAGGGTGGTACATGAGCTCGGTGATCCGCAGGGGGAAGCTCCCCTCGACGATGAAGAGCGCCTCGCTCAGGGCGCTCCACTCGCCATCTTCCCTCGTGCGGGCCTTGACCACCATTGTCTCATCGAGAGCAAAGGGCTCGGTATAATCAAGGGCGCCCTCCTCGGATGGGTCGGACCCGTCGGTCGTATAGAAGACGCTGCCTTCGGGAAGCCCCACCTCGACAGACCTCTGAACCAGCGCCGCCCGGATGAGAAAATCACTGCTCGTGGTGCTGAAGTTCAGCCCGTGGATCGCGAGGACGTTCGCTCCAATCCGCAGATGATCCTCGAAGCCCGGCAGCTCGAAGACCTCGGGATTTCCCGGGTCGGCCTCGTTGGAGCCGGAAGCCCGCGAATTCCACTGCACAGAACCAGCGGCCGGAGCGTTCTCCGCCGCCAGCCGCTCGCCGTTGAGATAGGCGACAAAACCGTCATCGTAGTCCAGCAGCAGGGTCAGGTTGGTCATCGCCCTGAGTGCCGCCTGGTCCCGCAGGGTGAATGGTATTCTCACGAAAATCGAGGTGTTCCCCGGATCACTCGTCATCTCCTCACCGACATCGATGCCGATCGCCTCCTGGTAGCCGTTGGAGTTTTCATAGCCGACTCCCCCGGAGCCGCTGCGCCAGCTCTCACCATTGGCGCCCTCCACGTAACCGGGCGCCAGCCAATCCTCACCGATCTCTCCATCGCGCGGCACGCAGACGCTGAGAGGCGAATCATGGTCGATCACCGGCGTATCTACAAACCGCTCCAGGCCGGCGACGCCCATCGACAGCTCTGCGCCTGGAAACACCGATCCGCCATGCAGGACACGCCCATCTACGAGAAAGGTCGGGGCGGGAATGTCCGGATACCAGCCGGCGTTTCGAATCTGGTTGATGACGATGTCCGTTCGGCGGGGAATGAAGTCCGTTCGCAGCCTGCTGCGCTCCGACTCCCACTGGTTGTCCCGCGTCCAGACGGTTCCCCCCCACCGCCAGCGAGCCGTCTCCGCCACGAGGGTTGTCTGGATCTGTTCAGCCCGCAGGTCGAAGAGCTCCTGGACACGCTCCGGGGTGAGCACTCCCCCGTTGAAGAGGTGCTTGTGGATCCTGTCGGCCAGGAGCCTGCGAAACGGCTCGTGTCTCATGCTGTCGCGAAAGAGGTTGCCGGGGCCGGGCTGGTTGAGGTTGGCGTCGGTGGTGTGACGAAAGGTAATATCCGCGTCCCAGTTGAAGAAGCGATAGCCGCCGAGCCCGGGTGTGCTCGGTCCCCCAGCCATCCAGTTGTGGTTCCAGCTCCAGTCCCAGTCATTGCCGGTGTAGAAATTCAGCACCATGTAGTCGGCCAGGGAGGTGAAGTCGATCCAGTCACGGGCGATCTCGTAATCACGAAGGATCCCGGGAAGCCGGGCCCAGGCCGGCGAGGCAGGCCCGATGGTGCGCCCCGAGTTGATCGACTCGTATTGTTCCTTTTCTCCCCCGAGGTAGGAGGCCATGAAGGTCCGCGTCGGCCGCTCCACCATGTGGTAGTGCCCCCAGTAGGTGCCGTTGATGTAGACGTGCACGAAGCGGCCGTGCAGAGAGAGCTGCCCCATCTCAAAGAGCGCATCATGATGCCAGCGGTTGCGGAGATAGAGAGCATCGGAGGGCCGCTGGTTCCCGGCGCCGAGGTAGAAGACCGAGTCATGGGAGCCGCTGCGCAGATCGAGCTGGTCAAACGATTCGGCGGCGCCCTCGCCGTAGCGCGTTCCCTCAAAGACCGGGTATTTCAGCTTCGAGTAGCCGTACTCGGTGCGGAAATAAAGCCGCATGGTGTTCTTGGGGTAGTTGACGCTGTGACCGCCGACCCGCTTGATCCCGGCGTCGACCTGGAAGCCCTCCCGGCCTCCGTAGTCGAGCATTTCGATGGATGCCTTCACCGGGGAGCTGAAATTGATTCCCAGCGGAGTCACGATCGAGATCGAGGGCATCTCGCTGAGCGCCTGCTCCAGGAGCGGGCCGTAGACCCTGTGCGAGGTGATATCCCGCAACATAACCGACTGGGTAACGACATCGGCCGGGAAGATGTAGGTCTGGGTGTCGACATTGCTCGGTTCGAGGCCTTCCTTGAAGGCCGCCGCCCTCAGGGTTGTCGTCCCGTTGACGCTGAGCGGCCCGGCATAGATCATGCCCCGGGCGACCGTGGGCTCGCTGCCATCGAGAGTGTAGCGAATCGTCGCCTCCTCGGTGGCGCAGGTGATCTCGACATCAAAGCCCTGCTCGTAAACGCCGCGGTCGACGCTGAAGCTGGTGTCCGCGACGAATCCCGCCAAGCCGCCGGCATCATTGGGAGAGCCCGGGGTCGGGTTCTCGAAATAACGGTCGGAGAATTCCGCCACCCCCACCAGCTCCGGCAGGAGGAGAAAATCCTCACTCTCGACGGCATCGTTGAGCCCATGAACAGCCAGGATGTTCTCTCCATCGCGAAGCAGGTCGATCCTGTCGGTGATGTCGATATTCTCCTGCCGTAAAGCCATGGCGACCGGCCGGTCCCCGAGGGCGGCCGAGTCGTAGCCGGCATTGTCCGGAGCGTTGCGCCGGGCGAGCTCTTCTCCATTGAGATAGGCGATGAATCCATCGTCGAACCGGACCCGCAGGCGCAGCGAATCGATATCCAGGGGCAGGGATGCCTCGAAAGGAATCCGCAGGTAGACCGAGGAGTTGACGCCTCGCAGGGCATTCTCGACATCGGTCTCGACGAAGGAAGAGAGACCTCCGAGCTCCAG
>CAJWMA010000368.1 GCA_913042995.1 uncultured bacterium
CTCTGGAAGATCGTTTCGCTCCATCATCCTCTCTACGCGGCCTGGTTGGCGGTTGAGTCGAACAGGCGAGCTCTCGATCCCCTCTTCGCGCGCTACGGGGTCGACCTGGTGTTCCAGGCCCACGCCCATTTCTACGAGAGATTCTATCCGATGAGAAATGCCCGGGCGGTTGCAATTGGAGAGGACCCCGATTACCAGGATCCCGATGCCCCGATCTACGTTGTCACCGGCGGCGGCGGAGGGAGCCTCGCGCAGAGGAACCCGGGCGCCAACACCGCTTATTACGCAAGCGTTTACCACCACGTCCGGCTTGATTTCCAGGGCTCAAGGCTTCTGCTGTCCGCGGTTGGCAGGGACAACCAGGTGTTCGACAATATGAGTATCAGCAAGGTTGTAGCCCCGGTTTTCAAGCGAGGGGACACCGATGGAGATGGGGAGATCCTCATCACAGATGCCATCAGGATCCTTAACTATCTATTTCTCGGGGGCGCCCTCATCTCCTGCCTCGAGGCGGCAAATTTTGACAACAGCGAGTCGGTTGATATCTCAGATGGAATCCACGTGCTCAATTATCTCTTCAGGGGCGGGCCCCCGCCGGTACCTCCGGGGTCTCCCCCGGCCGCCTGCGGTCTGGACTCCGATGCCCCTGGTGGGGCCGGGGATCTCGGTTGCGAGGAATACTCCGGATGCTGAAGCAGGGATGGGGTGTTTCCATGTTCACGAGTCGCCTATGATGGACTGCATGATTAAATCACTTCACATTGCATCGTTTGTGCGCCGGAAGCTTTCCTGCATCTTCCTGGGGTCCATCCTGTTGTCTTCTCCGCAGATTTTTTCCACAGAAGGGAAGACGGCAGCGGGCTCCCGCCCGAATATGCTCATCATCATGGCAGATGACTGTACCTACAACGATCTGCCTCTGTACGGCGGCCAGAACGCGAAGACTCCGAATATTGACCGGTTGGCGGCCCAGGGCCTCACCTTCAACCTGGCTTACCTGAGTGAGGCGATGTGTCAGCCATGCAGAGCTGAGCTTTACTCCGGGCAATACCCCATGCGCAACGGCTGCGCCTGGAACCATTCAGCGAGCAGACCATCGGTTACCAGCATGCCGCAGCACCTCAAGGCCCTTGGCTACCGGGTGGGGATTGCCGGCAAGGTTCACGTCAAACCGCAGAAGGCCTTTCCTTTCGAGAAAGTTGACGGTTTTGACCCCAACTGCGTACGCAATCCCACTCGCAGGCACGACCTGAAATCAGTCGGCGAGTTCATGGGGCGGCAGGGGGGACAGCCATTTTGCCTGGTCGTGGCCCTTGTCGAGCCGCATGTTCCCTGGGTGATGGGTGACCCGTCGAAGTATCCGCCGAAGAAGATCAAGCTGCCGCCCAATATCGCCGACACCCAGAGGACGCGCGAGGACTATGGGAAATACCTCGCTGAGATTACCTACATGGATGGCCAGGTGGGTGAGATTCTCGGGGCTCTCAATAAATCCGGAGCCGCGGATGAAACGCTGGTCCTTTTTACTTCGGAGCAGGGCTCGCAGTTTCCTGGCTGCAAGTGGACCAATTGGGACACCGGTCTCCACACGGCTCTCATTGCCCGGTGGCCTGGAAAGACACCGGTCGGAAAAAGGACCGACGCGCTGGTGCAGTACGCAGATATCCTGCCGACGCTGCTGGAGGCCGCGGGAGGGGATCCGGGGAAGAAGAATTACGACGGCAGCAGCTTCCTCGGAGTTTTGGCCGGCAAGACACAGAGGCACCGTTCCTATGTCTACGGCATCCACAACAATATCCCCGAGGGGCCGCCCTACCCGATTCGCACGGTGAGCGATGGGAAATATCGTTACATTCGCAACCTGCTACCGAATGAACTCTATATTGAGAAGCATCTCATGGGTATGAGGGGGAACGGCCAGCTGAACAATCCCTACTGGTCTACCTGGGTGCGGGAAACGTGGGCCAACGCGCATACCTACAAGCTTGTGAAGCGTTACATGAAAAGGCCTCCAGAGGAGCTGTACCATACGGCTGCTGACCCCTACGAGATGGAAAATCTCACCGGAAAGGCCGATCAGTCTGAGCGGCTGGGGAGGCTGCGGGTGGAGCTCGACCGGTGGTTGAAGGCGCAATCGGATCCCGGGGCGCCTGTCGACACCAACAAGGCGATCCAGGCGGCGCGGAAGGGGATGCACCTCTACGGCGCAGCTTCTCGAGGTAAGTGAGGCACGGGACGGTCAGAGTCCGGAGATGATTCGCTCGGCGGCTTCCCTGATGTAACTTTCATCATCATCTTCCTGGTTGGCGTTGATCAGGAGGTTGCACGTCTCCCTGGCCTCGTCCTTGCTGGCGGAGGCCGCAAGGTTTTCCGCCAGCAGCAGGCCCGCCTTGTTGGCCTTAATTTTCCCCCAGCTCTTAGCCTTCACCGCGACCTGGACTACAGGCTGGACGCAGGCTGGGGTGGCTATTTGCGCCAGGGCCAGGCTGGCGGCCAGGCGGATATTTTCATCCTTGTCTTCGGTGGCCGCGGCCAGGGCCGCTGTGGAGGCCGTATCGCGAAGGCTGCCAAGAGCCTGGATGATCGCCAGCCGTCTGCGTCCCTTTGCTCCGGAGAGAGCCTTTCGCAATGGCTCACCGGCTCCCTCTTTGATGGCAACCAGGGCGCTCAAGGCGTGCTCCCAGATCCCGGGTTTCTCGAGCAGGCCTCCCAGTGTCCTGGCGACCTCGGGGCCCCCGGCGCACTGCAGCTCACGCAGGATATACTCCTGCGCTCCGGGGGGCGGATTGTCTCCGCCGAGGAGTGAGGCGAGAGCCTGGGTGAATACCACCTTTTCCTTGTCCCTGCCCTTGTCTCCTACGCGCAGGGCGACAGCATGCAGGAGATAGCCCGGCTTGAAGTTTTTCTCTCCTTTACCGTTGGCGTCGCGGATCATTTCCGCAAGCTCGAGGATCGCCTCGCGGCCGCCTGAGAGAACAGAGTCGACCAGCTTCTTCGCCTCATCTGGTGCCGGTCCCGTGAATTTGCTCGCAGTTCCGGGGCGATCGGCGTCAGGGAGCTTGTCGACAATCGCCGCTACGTTGATTTGTTTTTCCATGTTCGAGAATCCTTTTCTGCCCGGTCGGCAGGTTCCGGTTGTTTTTCAGAGATGCCAGGGCGCTCGCATGGGCTGGTTGACCAGGCGGTTGGCCTCCTCGTCCCCGATGACCTGTTCGGTTACGGGATCGAAGTGAATCTTGCGGCCCATGCGGATCGCTATATTGGCGAGATGCATGATGGTGACGGTCCGGTGGGCCGCCTCCGCGTTGCCCCCGGCCGGTTTCCGGGCTTTGACCGCCTCACCAAACCCGAGCAAGGGCTTCGGGTCAGGCATCTCAGCAAGCTTCCTGCGATCATCGGGCTCGAGGTCATTGATGCTGATGTCGCGGTTCTGTTTTCGATCGTAGCGTTTTCCCCACTCCCGGCTCTCGAGCACGAGGGT
>CAJWMA010000369.1 GCA_913042995.1 uncultured bacterium
GTTCTCCTTCGGCCCGAATTTTTCCGGCGCGCTCTTCTCCTTGCTGGAGCCGTCGTGGTTCGGACCGCGCCAGCTGGGCCAGTCGTCGCAGAGCAGCATCGAAGGAGTGAGGGCGCAAACGGTCAGCAGCGTAATGAGGCTATGCTTCTGACAATGTTTCCCGGGCATGGCTGGCATGGATGATGTGCGGGTTCGGATTTCCTGGTTGGTTACCTGGTGTAGCACCCCAGGCGGGTATCAGTCGCCTTCATGGTACAGCAGAGTCTTTCGAAGTCCCAGAGCGTCAGCCGTTTATCTCTCGGCCGGTTTCTTCCCCGGGGTGTTATCGTCGCTGGAATTCTCCATTTTTCCGCGTCTCGAAGAGATGAAACCGGCTGTGGCGAGGGCGAAGATGGGCCAGCAAATAAATGGGGTAATGAATCCAAGCCTGTCAGCGCAGAGACCTGTCAGCAGGGGGCCGATTCCCACTCCGCAGGAGAAGGCCGCCGTCAGCAGTGAGATTCTGAAGGTATGGTTACGGCTTTCCGGGTCGCCGGATACGATTCTCAGGGCCGGGACCGAAAACAGGGCCATGCCGATTCCCATGATGATGCGTGCCAGCAGGAGAACAGGAAAGGAGACGGCCAGTCCCAGGAGAAAGGTCGAGCCTGCTAGGAATAGCAGCCCCGCGTAGATAAGGAGATGCTCATCAATTCGATCGGCCGCGTGGCCAACAGGCCAGCTGATGAGGAAGCGGGTGAGGAGCATGGAGCTGAGGGCTACGGCGATCCCGAAAGAGTCCAGCCCCAGCCTGTTGGCGAACTCGTTCTGGAAGACGGGAAGGGTTGTCGCGCAGCTTGCCGCGACAAACGCTCCCAGGGCGAGCCCCGGGTTGAACAAGGGAGAGCCCCTGGAGGATTGGTTCGGCCTGGCTGCGCCGGTTGGCTTCCCGGGGTCACTCCTGTGGCTTGCGGTGAGTCCGGGCGATGGTAAAAAGAAAAAAGGGACGCAGGCCAGGAAAATGACTCCGGCCCCGAGGCCGTAGACGGCTCCCAGGTTTTCTTTACCGAAATAACCGATCAGGGTTCCGCCCGCCAATGGGCCGAGCGCGAGCCCCAGGGTCTTGGCTGAGCTGAAGAAACCCAGGGCCGAGCCGCGGGAGCTGGGTCCTGAATACGCGGTCAAGAGGCTCGCGGTGGTGGGGATGACCAGCGCAAGTGACAGGCCCTGGATGATTCGTAGCAGGACAAGATGGGGAAAGCTTTTGGCGAGGACGAGGAGGGCTGTACTCGCCGCGCAGGCGGCCAGCCCTGTGATCGCGATGGAACGCCGGGGGGCGATGTTGCGGGCCATCCGGCCAGCCAGGAGCTGGCCGAAGAACATCGCGAGGCCGAAGGAGGAGATGAGGAATCCGATGCGCGAGGTCTCCGCCCAGCCCGAGAAGAGCTCGCCTTCTGGCAGCGAACTTACCGAGTAGGGAAGGGAGATGAAGATCGCTCCAGCCGCGATGCCCTCGATGAGACCGGAGAATGAGATCAGGCCGAGGTTGAATCGAGGGTCTCGTTTCGGTGGCACGTTCTCTCGTCTCTACTTACTCGTGTCATCGTTGTCAACGGAGCCGGCCGGCACCTGTCCCCGCAGTCCGGAAGAGACATGAACCTCTCCGTCCATGCCGACAAGCACAGCTTCGACCTTGGGCAGGAGCTCGATAAGCTTCAGCCCTTTTGCCGGACCCAGGACGCACAACGAGGTCGCCAGGGCATCCGCGTATTCGGCATTGGGGGCCACCACGGAGGCGCTCATGCAACCCCGGGCCGGGTAGCCCGTGCGCGGGTCGATGATGTGATGGTAGCGTTTTCCGTTGAGCTCGAAGAATCTTTCGTAATCCCCGGAGGTGACCAGGCAGGTATTGGTCAGCCTGACAATAGCGAGGGCCTTGCCTTTGCGGCGGGGATGCTTGATGCCGATCTTCCACGGCTCGTCGAATTCTTTGCCGAGAATTTTCATGTCACCTCCCGCGTTGACGATCGCGTTTTGGATGCCGTGGTCCATCAGGATCTTCATTGCACGATCCACTCCATAGCCCTTGGCGATGCCTCCGAGGCCTATTTTCATCCCCGCGGGAAGAGCGACAGTATTGTCGGAGGCCGAGATCTTCACAGCCGGGGCGTTGACCAGCCGCAGGGCGGCTTTGATCACCGCCGGGGCGGGAAGATTTTCGGGAGCAGTTTTGAATTTCCATAGCCGGCCCACGGCGGCGAAGGTGATGTCGAATGCCCCCTCGGTGAGGCGGTGAAGCTCGATTCCGCGCGAGATGATCGCGGCTAGCTCCCGCGGCACCTGCCGTGGTCCCTGGCCGGCGGATTCGTTCAGGCTGGTAAGCTCCGATGCCCGCCAGTCGGTCATGAGATCTTCCACTCGCCTGGCTTCACTGACGGCGGCCGCCATGGCGCGATCGAGGTGAGCTGGGTCGTCGCCGATGACGGTGATCTTCAGTTGGGTACCCATGACGCCGTCCTCACGCGAACGCAAGACGGGATTGCTTCTGGCGGGATCAGGGCTGAGGATCTCTTGCCTGTGCCGGCATCCTGAGAATACCGACATGGACAATATCACTGCCATTCCTGTCAGGATGGGACTCTTGATCATATCGTGGGGTTCCGCCGGCGGAGTTAGCCGGTTCCGGTGTGGGGCCTTCAGCCGTTCCGTTTTGTGAACACGGCCCAATTATCCGGAAGCTGGTGTCCACGGTAAAGGACCGATCGGCCAGGGCCCAGGATTACAATTGTGGGGGTCCCGTCGATTTTGAAGCCTCGAGACAGCCGCAGGTCTCGATCACGCACCTGCGGATAACCCACGCCGAGGCGTTCTACGAGACTCACCACCTTGGCATCGTCTACATCTTCATCTGTGCCGGAAACAATACCGTAGAAACGAATCCGAGGAGAATACTGGCGGTCGACTCTGGCTAGTTCAGGCATCTCACGCAGGCAGGGTTTGCACCAGGTTTGCCAGAAGACGAGAGCGATCGATTGTCCCTGTCCCAGGATGCTGTCCAGATCGTGAGGCCTGCCCTCCATGTCCTGGATTGTCAGCCCAGCTGGGATTTTATGAGCGGCTTGAGGGACCAGGTCGTTTCGTTCAGCGGGGGTGTTTCCATTGCAGCCCGTAAAAATGCAGCCCGTAAAAATGCAGCCCGCGAGCAGGATCAAAAGGAGGAGGCCCCATCGTTTTATGTTCATTTTACTCCTGTTTCTCGTATCAGAATGACCAGTTGAACCCGACGGCTCCGAGGACCTGGTCTATTCCATCGCTTCTCTGGATATAGTCACCGGAAAGATCAAATCGCAGGCTCTTGGAAAAGTACCAGGAGAATTTGAGCCCGGCCCCGTTGGCGTTGAAATCGCCGAGATCGGAGTCCTGCGTTCTGAATTCGGGGGTGACCAGGTTGAAATGATCGGAGTAGTCATCAGCTGCCGTCTGGGTATAGAAGCGGTA
>CAJWMA010000370.1 GCA_913042995.1 uncultured bacterium
CTGCAGGCCGTTCTTCGGTCCGCCCCCCGTTTCCGGCGCCGCGTCGATGTTGTTGAAGAAGGCGAACAGCGAGTAGAAGTCCTTCTGCGTCAGGGGATCGTATTTGTGATTGTGACAGGAGGCGCAGTGGACGCTCATTCCCATGAAGGCTGTTCCCACGGCGGTGACCCGGTCGACGACGTTCTTGAAGAAGCTCTCCTCGGGCAGGGCGGTGCCGCGGTCGATGATCAGGTGGAGGCGGTTGAAGCCGGAGGCCGCGAGCTGATCGCCGGTGGCATCCGGGTAGAGATCGCCGGAGAGCTGGTAGCGGATGAAGTCGTCGTAGCCGAGGTTGGTGTTGAAGGCCCGGATCACCCAGTTGCGA
The DNA here is from genome assembly GCA_913042995.1 of uncultured bacterium. GTDB lineage: Bacteria > Planctomycetota > UBA8108 > UBA8108 > UBA8108 > UBA8108. The sequence continues at coordinate 365 of CAJWMA010000370.1, forward strand.
TAGGCGATCGAGTTGCGGTAGAAGTCCTTGTGCATGCCGTTGGTGTCGGCGAAGCGAACGAGATCGAGCCAGTAGCGGGCCATGTGCTCCCCGTACTGCGGTCTCGACAGCAGGCTGTCGACCAGCTTCTCGTAGGCCCCCGGCTTCTCGTTCCGGATAAAGGCTCTCACCTCATCCCGGGTGGGGGGGAGCCCGGTGAGGTCGAAAGTCACGCGCCGGATGAGCGCGCGCCTGTCGGCCTCGGCGGCCGGCTTCAACCCCTCGGCCTCCAGCCTCTTCAGCACGTAGAGGTCAATCGGTTGGCGGCTCCATTCGGGATTCTTTACCTTCGGGGCTGCGGGCATCTTCGGCGCTACGAAGGCCCAGTACTCCTCGTAGGGAGCCCCGGCCTCGATCCAGCTCTTGAGGGTCGCTTTCTCTTTTTCAGAAAGAGGCTTCTTGTGCGCCTTCGGCGGCGGCATGACATCGTCGCGGTCTTTCGTGGTGATGCGCCTCCAGAGCTCGCTTTGTTCCGCGGAGCCGGGCTTGATGGCGGCGGCATCATCACGGACTCGATAGGCTCCATCCTTCCCCTGTGCCTGGTCCAGCCTGAGCTTCGCCTTGCGCTGGCGCGCATCCGCTCCGTGGCAGGAAAAGCATCGATCGGCGAGGATCGGCCGGATGTCCCGGTTGAAGGTGAGGTCTTGGGCGAGGGCATCCGTGCCGCAGAGGAGCACGAGCGCTAGAACGCACTCAAGGCCTCGCCAGCTCCATCGGTATTTACCTCGCGGTTTCATGTGTAACGATCCTGCTGCGTTTCTGCGGGGTGCCGAGAGAGAAACCTCCCTTCGGCGCCGTTTTGATACCGAAGAATATTTTCTTCCAAGAGCGCGGTGAAATCAACGGGCCCGTTCAAGATCGGGTCTCTTCGTGAGACCCGAAGCGCATTCTCAGTAGCTCCCTCCACCCCAAGAAGATAAGATGTTCAGGTCAGCAGCGCGTCTCAAAAGGGTGCCTTTTTGAATCCTCCCGTAATCAGGACTTGTCGTCGAGATTTCTTCAGGCTGGGGAGCCTGGCGGTCGGGGCCATCTCTCCCCTGGGTCTCTCGCTGTCACAGGTGCTGGCGAACGAGGCGGCCAGTGGAGGCGCGAAGCGGATCAACGTGATCTTCATGTTCCTGCAGGGCGGCGCCAGTCATATCGACATGTACGACATGAAGCCGGACGCGCCGCGCGAGATTCGCGGCAAGTACAGCCCGGCCTCGACCAACATTCCCGGCCTGCAGCTCAGCGACCAGTTGCCGAAGCTCTGCGGCTCGGCCGACAAGTTCTCCATCATTCGTTCGATGCACTCCTACAGCTCGAAGCACGGCGAGGGAGATGTGGACATCATGTGCGGCAGTCCGCGCGACAAGAACCTGCAGGCTCCGGGTATCGGCGCGGTGCTCAGCCTGCAGCAGAAGCAGCAGTCGCAGGTGCCGCCCTTTGTACATCTCGGCGACATGAAGCATCCGGCGCACAGCGCCCCGGGCTATGGCGGCTATCTCGGCCACAACTACGACCCCTTCCTCGTCGGGCAGGATCCGAACTCGCCGGCCTTCTCGGTGAAGACCTTCGATGCGGCCGACGACGTCGATCCCGGCCGCCTCCTGGGCCGCCGCAACCTGCTGCGGGGGCTTGACCGCTACCAGGCCGCGCGCGAGCGCCAGCTCGAATTCGCCCGCGAGCACGACACCTTCACCGAGCAGGCGCTCAGCCTGTCGACCTCGAACAAGGCGAAGGACGCTTTCGACTTGTCAAAAGAGCCCGCCGCCCTTCGCGACGCCTATGGCCGCAACAGGGTTGGGCAGGGCATGCTCCTGGCGCGCCGCCTGGTCGAGGCGGGGGTGCGCTTTGTTACGATCCTGGGCTACGTGGATACGGGGATCTACGCCTGGGATCATCATTGGGGCATCTTTCCCCATCTCGACAAGCAGCTTCCGATCTACGACAACAGCTACTCGGCGCTTCTCAACGATCTCGACGACCGGGGCCTGCTCGACACGACGCTTGTGATCACCGCGGGTGAATTCGGGCGGACGCCCGGCTTCAACAAGGACAAGCGCGGTCCCGGACGCGATCACTGGAGTCGCTGCTTCAGCCTGACTCTCGGCGGCGGCGGGATCCAGACCGGGCGAGTCATCGGTTCGAGCGATAATTACGGCGCGGTTCCTGTCGATCGCCCGGTATCCATCGCAGATTTCGCGGCCACCGTCTACCACGCCCTCGGTCTTGATCCGAAGGCGGAATACCTGGCTCAGGGCCGTCCGATGCAGTTCCTGCCCGAAGGCTCCGCGGTGAAGGAGCTGTTCTGAAGCGCGAGCCTCGCGGACGCCCTTGCCGGTTTTAACGGCGAGTGAGCCGGATCAGTCGAGGTTCCGGATGCGCACGTCCTTGAACTCGGCCCACATGGGCCTGCCTCCATGCAGCTGGAAGGCGAGGATACCGTCCAGCAATGCCTTGGGGTGGCCATCGGTGAAGTCCAGGATGAGCCTGTTGTTCATGTAGTGGCGGATGTGGTTGCCTTTGGCGATGATGATGACATCGTTCCAGTCATTGAGCTTGAAGAGCTTCTTGAAGCCATCTGCATCGATGAGCTTCCCGGTGACCTTCTTCTTGCCATCCTTGCCGCAGACAGCTTTCTCGCCCACCATACAGGTGCGGCCGCGGCGGCCGGCGGTGCCTCCTTCGTCATAGATGAAGCCCGATACGCTTGGCAGCTTGTTCTGGTTGCGGATCTCATGCTGGTAGCCCTGCACGCGCCACTTGTTCGGCCCCTTGCCGGGGGGGAGGTGTTTTGAGCGATACTGGATTCCCGAGTTATTCGTAGCGTTGCAGCGGAAGGAGAGGCGCAGCTCAAAGTCCTTGGTCCCTCCGCCTTTCCAGATAATGAAGGTGTTGCCCTTGGCCGGGTTGTCAGGAGTCGTTTCTCCGCGGATGGCGCCATCTTTGACCGACCAGAGCTTCGAGTCGCCGTCCCAGCCATCGAGATTCTTGCCGTTGAAGATGCTCTTCATTCCCTTCTGCTCGGCGGGGGCCGTTTTCGAGTCGTCAGCGACGAGGGGATTGAGGGCAAAGAGGAAGGTC
>CAJWMA010000371.1 GCA_913042995.1 uncultured bacterium
GTCCACTGGAAAAGCAAGGACATGGTCCGCGGCGAGCAGTACAGGAAGGTCAACGCGGCCTACCTCCTGTTTCGAAGAGCCTACGAGGCCAAGGGCCTGATGCCCGCCAAGCGCGACGCTTTCCCTTCGCCGGCGGAGAGATGCGCCTACCTGATCAGGAATCACGAGTACAAGTTTCCACCGAAGCTGCAGGCCAAGCGCAAATGGCCCCGATTTCCCCTGACCGCTCCCTGGCCGCTTCTGACCATGCTGGCAGCGGATCGCCAGCCCCTGCGCGAACGCGAGGAGCGGTGGGTGGCGTTTCGCGACAAGGGTGAGTTTCACCAGTATGGTGAATACATCGGCGGCATCGCCCAGCAGCAGGCCATGCAATCCGCGCGTCGCCTGACGCCCTACCCCTTCACCTACGCTACGATCCAGATCATGCTGAAGGACGGAGGCGTGTGCGGCACCATGGGCTCCATTTCAGCGCGCGGACACAATACCCTCGGCATCCCCGCTTCCCAGGCCACCCAGCCGGGTCATTGCGCCATGGTGGCCTTTCGTTACGACCCGAAAACCAGGATCTATCGCTGCCAGGGCGGGCAATACGCCACGGGGGGTGACGAAAAGACGGGACCGTTTACGCCGTGGCCCTTTGCATCCAGGTTCCGGCGGATCAACAGAAGGAACGGCTATGAGATCGAGTTCCATAACCGCAAGCCCATGGTATACCACCAGAGCCTGGCCTGGGGAGTGAACTACAGCCTGCAGTCCTACCTGGATGGCACGGTGGCCCATGCCGTTTTTCGTTTGCTGCCGGAGGGTCAACGTCAGACTCACGGTATGAAGCTCCTGAAGAGTACCCTTGCCCGGAACGTCTACAACTTTCTGCTGGTTGACGCGGCGCAGGACACGGCCGCTACGGCGCAAGAGCAGATACTCTTCTGGAAGGATTTCCTTGCGGCGCTGAGGGCCGTCGGTGGTAAGCCCGGCTGTCCCGCCGATGGGCTCTACAATACGACCGTAAAAAACAAGATGTTCGCACGGATCGCCAGTCTGCCCATTCCGAAAGACAAAGAGGCTGTTCGTGCAGTCCTGTCGTTCCTGGAAAAAGAGAAATGTAACGATGCTCAGGCGCTGGCGGCCTATCGTCGGGCGTTGAAAGACCTGTAGGCCGGCCCACGAAAAGATCCTCCCTGGTCAATGCAACGCTTCGGCTGTTGGCGGGGTTTTGCGGTCTATGAGCTTCATGATTCCGGAGTTTAAAGCTGGCGCGGCCGGGGAACGCGAGAGAGATGACAATAGACGTTACTGGCCGGGAAGAGCTGATCCGGACCTACCGCAGCGGCTTGCTGGAGGATGTCCTGCCGTTCTGGATGGAGCATGCCGTCGACCGGGAGCATGGCGGCTTTATGACTGCGCTCGACCGTGACGGCCGCATCGTCGATACGGACAAGGGCGTCTGGCAGCAGGGACGGTTCACCTGGTTGCTGGGGGAGCTGTATAACAACGTCGAGACGCGCGATGAATGGCTCGAGTTGGCGAAGCGCGGAGCGAAGTTTATGGATGAGCACTGTTTTGATCCGGCTGACGGCAGGATGTGGTTCCACGTGACTCGCGAAGGCGAGCCGCTCCGCAAGAGACGCTACGGGTTTTCCGAAAGCTTCGCCGCGATCGCTTACGGTGAGCTTTTCAAGGCGACGGGCGAGGAGCTCTATGCGGAAAAAGCTCGTAGAACATTCCAGAGCTTTATTGACCACAACCTGGATCCGAAGGGAGTCGATCCCAAGTTTACCGACGTCCGTCCCATGAAGAGCCTCGGTTTTCCCATGATCACAATCGCCACGGCACAGGAGCTTCGTGATTCCATCAGCCTGCCGAATGCCGAAGAATCGATTGATCGAAGCATCGAGGTCATTCGCCGTGATCATCTCAAGCCGGATATCCAGTGTGTAATGGAGACCGTCGGTTCCAACGGCGAGATGATCGATCACTTCGATGGCCGCACCCTGAACCCCGGACACGCGATCGAAGGAGCCTGGTTTATTCTGCAGGAGGGCAAGCTTCGCGGCGATGACGACCTGGTGAAGACAGGCTGCCGGATGCTCGACTGGAGCTGGGCGCGGGGCTGGGACGATGAACACGGCGGCATCCTGTATTTCGTCGATCTCGAGGGCGGCCCGGTGCAGGAGTACTGGCACGACATGAAGTTCTGGTGGCCGCAGGCCGAGGCCATCATCGCCACCTTGCTCGCCTTCACCCTGACGGGCGATCCGAAGTACGCCGCCTGGCATCGACAGATCCACGACTGGGCCCACCGGCATTTTCCCGATCCCGGGCAAGGTGAGTGGTTCGGGTATCTGCACCGTGACGGCAGTGTCAGCTCGACCTTGAAAGGCAACCTCTGGAAAGGTCCCTTCCACATTCCACGCATGCAGCTTATGTGCTGGAAATTACTGGAAGGCATGCCGCAATAGCACGATCCTCTCGCGGCAAGTAACCAGGGGCCACCTCTCCTTGCCGCCTGTTATTTTTCTGCGGCAATGGCATTCTGGATGAAGGGCCACATCTTTGCGGGGTAAAAGCGATGCCCGCTTTTACCCCACTCCAGTGCCGTGTTACCGGGAGCTCCTGCCATCTTGAAAATGGTTTTCAGGTCTTCCCCCAGTTTTTCCACCGTGGGTCGATGATGCAGGCCATCGCTCACCCCGTGAACGACCAGGAGGTGGCGTGGCGCCACGAGTCCGCCCAGTTCCTTCCAGTCTCCCCAGTCGCGCAGCCCGGGGACCAGGCAGCAATCGCAGTGGAAGATAAATCCTTCCCGGCTCATGACCGAGGTGAAGGAACAGCTGGGTATTGCCACCCGGACTCGCGGGTCAATGGCCGCGGTATAGGCGGTGAGGACTCCGCCGCCTGAATTTCCGGTCATCACGATGCGCCCAGGGTCGACGAGAGGGTGCTTCTGAGCCCAGTCCAGCAGGCGCTGCATATCCCAGACCCGCTCGGCTGTCGGGGTGCGGCCTCCCAGCAGGCAGTGCATCAACTGCGCGCGGCAGGGGCGGTTGCCGTGGCGGTTTTTTGGATCAGGCACTGAAACCTCAACGGCCAGCCCCCGGGTTGCCGGGGCGATCACCACGAACCCCCTGCGCGCCGCCTGCGCGCCGATATCACCCTCGTTGGCAAGGATCTTCGCGCGGTGCTTTTCATCTTTAAAGGCGCCGGCGTAGGAGTGGAGCCCGAGCTTGTCGTGGCCGTGCGGGCAGAGCAGCAGTGGGCGCGGACGGTCATTTTTCGCATCGTCGGGAACCAGGAGATAAAAAGGGATCACCACTCCCGGCTCCGTTTCGATCGAGCAGAGGGTGCGGGTGAACGAGTCCGGGGACGTGTCGGGTTTGCCGAGCTTGACCTTGGGCTCGAAACCGGCGAGGTCCTTAGCCATTCGC
>CAJWMA010000372.1 GCA_913042995.1 uncultured bacterium
AGAAAAATGCTCAGGAGCGGGAAATGAACTCATCAAGATTCAGAAGAACCCGTGAAAAGCTGACCCAGCTGGCCAGGTCTCCGGCCGAGACCCCCTCCACCGAGAGCTTGCCCGTCATTTTCTTCGCTCCCTCCGGGTTGGCATCGCAGAACTTACGCAGCCTCGCATGCAGCGCCCGAAGGCTTTTCAGCTCCCCATCAACGGGCTCCCTGCAGAGACATAGCCTGAAGGCATAGCGCAGCCTGTCCTCGACATCCTTGCCGCCCTCCCGGACAATTCGCGCTCCGAAGGCCTGGGCGCATTCGAAAAAGACCGGATCGTTGAGAAGCGTCAGGGCCTGCAGGGGCGTGTTCGAACGCTCACGACGCAGGCAGGTTACCGTACTGTCGGCGCTGTCAAAGGTCATGAGCATCGGGTAGGGAACGGTTCGCTGAAAGAAGATGTAGAGCCCCCGCCTGTAGTTGTCCTCCCCCTTGCTCTGCGGCCACTTGACCGAGCCGGCATAGCCCAGCTCAGCGACGCCCGAGGGCAGCCTTGGACGAATACTCGGGCCGCCAAGCTTGCGGCTCAACAAGCCGCTGGCATCGAGGCTGAGGTCGCGGATGATCTCGGCCTCAACCCTGAAACGATTCTGACGGGACAGCAGTTCATTCTGAGGATCACGAGCCGCGAAGCCGGGACGCACGATGGAGGCCTGGCGGTAGGTGGAGGAGCTGACGATCAGCTCGATCAGCTGCTTGCGGCTCCAGCCTCGCCTGATGAGCTCAGAGGCCAGCCAGTCCAGCAGCCGGGGATGGCTTGGGGCGGAGCCGCGCGCCCCAAAATCATCTACGGTCGTAACCAGCCCGCGGCCGAAGAGGTATTGCCACCAGCGATTGACCGTCACCCTCGGCGTGAGGGGATTCCGGGCATCAAGAAGCCAGTTGGACAGATCGAGGCGGTCAGATCTCTTGCCCTTGGGCTCAAAAGGATGCAGGGCCGAAGGGGTTCCGGCCTGGACCTCCGCTCCCCTGCGGAGAAAATCTCCCCTGATCAGCACATGGGTCTTCCGGGGGCTGCCTCTCTCCGCCAGGGTCCGGGCCTGGGTATTTGAAGATGGAAGCTTTGGCGCCTTGCCCTGGTGCTCGCGCACGGCTTGATCGAGCCTCTTCCAGGCCGGGTCGCCGGCAAGCAGCTCGCTGCTGATCTTCCGCAGCTCGTCCGGAGTCCACTCCCCCAGCGGCTTTGAGAGAATCGCCAGGTCACGCGGGGGAAGCAACAGGAGCGGCCCGGCGGCCGGGCTCACCGACAGTCGGAAACGGCCGAGAACATGCTTGCCGCCGTAGTCCTGTGAAAGCCTCAACGAGAGTTTCGACCCGCGAGGGAGGTCGAGAGGAACGGAAAGAATGAATACCGCCGCACGGTCCTGGTTGAGCGGGTTCGGCCCGGCGATGGCCCAGCCCTTTGCCGCCTTCCCCTCCCTGGATCCATCGATAGCCTTCTGGATATCAAAATCGTTCTGGGAATGATCGGCGGCGGCGCGTCGAAAGGCCACCTTGCCAGGCTCCTTCCCGTCACCGCCCAGGACCGAGAGCTCGAGCTCGGAGAGGACGAAGTTGCCGTTGTCGGCGCGGCCCGGACCTTTCTTCGGAAGGCTCTTATGGGTCAGGACCTCCAGCCGGAGGGCCATCACCTCCTCGATGCCCGGCTCAAATTCCAGGGTGTAGGTGTCCTTGTCGGGCACCTTTCCTCCAAGCAGGATCGACCCATCCCCGAGCGTCTCCATCGAAGCTCCAGAGGACGCGGCGGCGGACGACGGCTTGAGAATCTTCCAGTCCGGGGTCGCCAGCCTCCCGGGCCCGTCGGCAAGAAGCTCGCCCATCCTTTTTGTTTCATATTCCCGCAGAGGCTTCTCCAGTCCGGCAAGAATCCTCCTGTGAGCGGTTTCCTGCTCATTATAGGAGGCCAGGTCCACCGGCAGGGGAGCGGTAATCTTCTTCTCATCACAGCTGTTAAAAAAAGCGAAGAGGCTGTAGTACTCACGCTGGGTGATCGGATCGTACTTATGGGTGTGGCATTGAGCGCAGCCGACCGTGAGTCCCAGCCAGACGCTGCCGGTGGTGTTCAGTCGATCGACAACGGCCTTGATCCGGAACTCCTCCTGGTCCGTCCCGCCCTCGGTGCTCGAGAGGGTGTTGCGATGAAAGCCTGTCGCGACCTTCTGCTCGATGCCGGAATTCTCCAGCAGGTCACCCGCCAGCTGTTCACGGGTAAACCGGTCGAAAGAAAGGTCGCGATTGAAGGCATCGATCACCCAGTCGCGATACCGCCAGGCAAAAGGACGAACCCCGTCTTTCTCGTAGCCATCGCTGTCGGCGTAGCGCGCCAGGTCCAGCCAGTACCGGCCCCAGCGCTCGCCGAAATGGGGAGATCGCAACATCCGTCTGACCAGGTTCTCCCAGGCCTTCGCGCTCTTGTCCTCGACAAACCGGCGCACCTGCTCCGGCTTCGGCAGCAGGCCGGTCAGGTCCAGGCTCAGGCGGCGGATAAGGGTGTACCGGTCAGCCTCCTGAGAAGGAGCGAGGCCCTCCATCTTCATCCTGGACAGGATGAACCGATCGATCGGATTGCGGGACCAGGAGTCCCCCTCGATCGCCGGAGGTTCGGTTTTCTTTACCGGCCGGAAGGCCCAGGACCCTGCGGAAGAGGCTCCCTTGCCGCCAAGCTGCCGGTCGCCGGGCCAGGACATACCCTGGTCAATCCAGCCTCTCAACACGCCGATCTCGGCAGCGGTCAATCTCCTGTCCTTCTTTCCGGGCGGCATGGCCAGCTTACCCAGGGCGGCGACCGCGTGAACCAACCTGCTTCCCGCGCTGTCACCGGAGATGACGACCGCGCCATTGTCCCCCCCGGCCAGCAGCTCTTCTCGCCGATGAAGCCGCAGGCCGGCCTTGGCCTTCTCCTCGCCATGGCATCTTACGCAGCGCAGCAGAAGCGGCTCGACCTGGCCCTGGAAATCAACCTTCCCGGTCACGGCGGGAGCCAGCTTCGTCAGATCAGGCTTCTCGCCTTCTTCACAGCAGACGACAGCAGTGAAAGCGCAGAGCAGGCAATACGCCGCCAACGCACGAAATCCATTCCCGGTGTGAGCTGTCTTGCGATTCATGTGGTTAAGAAGGAAAGGTTTTAAAGGAGGTCCCCCACCCGGGAGGCGATGGAAACACAGCAGGCCTTCGCTGTCCAGAATCGATAGCAGCCTGTCCACCCCGGCTTCCGCTGCGGGGGCGTAGAATTAAAACGAGGGGGCGTTACAATGCGCTAATGGAGAATTTCACCGCTGACGGAATCTACATCGACGCGCCGCCGGAGCGCGTCTTCACGGCCCTGACCGACCCGCAGGATGCGCTCGCCTGGCTCGATGCG
>CAJWMA010000373.1 GCA_913042995.1 uncultured bacterium
CCGGAGCCTTCGCCGGCGAGCGCGTTCAGGCGCTTGATCCCTGCGACCCCATCCACGGCCTCCTCGATTCGCAGGCATACGCCCTTTTCGACCTCCGCGGGAGCTGCGCCAGGGTAGGCGACACTCACCAGGATCTTGTCGGTGGAGATCTCGGGGAACACCTCCTGCTTGACCTCCGAGAGCGTCACCAGGCCGGCGACGGCGATCAGGAGCATCAGGAGATTGGCGCAGACGCCATTTCGGGCAAACCAGCTGAGCATGACGCTTATTCAGTCTCCTCGGCGGCATCGAGGGTGATGGCCATTTTTTCTCTGAACACCTCTACGGTAGAGATGCAGATGAGGTCGCCGGCGGCGACCTCCGAGGCTCCCAGGTCGATGATCGCCTCATCTCCCTTGAGGCGTATCACCGCCGCCTTGCGGCTGATGAGCCGGTGCTCGCCCTGGTCCGCCTTCTCGGCGACGAGAACCTGTCCGTTTTCTCTTACGGCTTTGCGGGGGATGACCGCGATGTTTCTGAAGGTCCGGCCGCTGATCTCGGCCTTGACGAAGAGCCCGACCGCCAGGGGCGGGCGCTGCGGGTTGGAGCGTGCGTAGGGGTCGGGAACCTGGGCTACGGCGTGCACCATACGGCTTTGTGGGTCGATGGCGCCCTCGGTGCGAACGATGCGTCCCTTCCAGGGCTCCAATTCCTTGCCGCCAAAGCGGGCGTAGAGCAGGACCTCGGGCAGGGGCTGCGTTTCAGGCGAGGCGTCATTCCTGTAGGCCAGGGGCAGGCTGATAAAGCTGAGGTCGCTGTCGTTGATCGGCAGGCGCACCTCGGCGAAGTCCACCGAATAGACCCTTGCGGCGGGAGTTCCCTGGTTTACGAACTGTCCGACATCGGCAAAGGTTTCGCGGATGCGTCCGTCGAAGGCTGCCCGGATTTCCGTCCTCGAGATGTCGAGCTGGGCCTTGGCGAGGCCCGCGCGGGCGGCGTTGAGAGACGCCCGGGCTTCGGCGACCTGCGGCTCGCGCAGCAGCAGCGGCGAGGCCTTGCGTTCCATGGTCGGGTCGAGCTTGAGCAGGCTCTCCCACTCTTTGCGGGCGACGTCGGCCTCCTGCTCCTCACGCGCCAGCCGCAGCTCGGCCTGGGCGACGGAGGCCTCGGCCTTGGCGAGCGAGAGCTCGTAGTCGCTTGGGTCGACCTTCAGGAGGGTCTCGTCTTTGGCGAAGAAGCCCCCGCTGGCCCAGGAGTCCGAGACCCAGGTGATGACTCCCGAAACCTGGGGAACGAGCGTGCTCTCGGTGCGCGGGCGGATCGTTCCCTGGGAGCTGATGGAGACGCGGAGGTCGCGGGCCTCGAGCTTCAGGGCTCGAATCGCGGGGAGCTCGCGAACGGGAGGGCGGGTGCGGGGCTGCTTGCGGGCGCTCGAGAGCATGAAAAAGGCCGCCGCGCCGACCAGGAGGACGACGATTGGAAGCAGGATTTTCAATAAGAGTTTCATGGTGTTTCGTTCGAGGTTACCGTGACATCTTCTTCCCGTGACGGGGAGAAGCCGCCGCCGAGGGCGAGGTGAAGGTCCACCCGGGCGTCGAGGCGCAGCCGCTGAACCTGCAGGAGCTGGCTTTCGGAGCGGAAGGCGTCGCGTTGGGCGGAGAGAAGGGTGATGATTCCATCCAGGCCGCGGGCATAACGGTCCTCCGCCAGGTCGCGGGCGGACTGGGATTGTTCTACGGCGCGGGACAGGGCCGCCTCCCTGCGTGCCAGGAAGTTTTCCAGGGCGAGGGTCGTCTCGACCTCGGCGAAGGCCCGCAGGGCGCCCTTGGCATAGGTCTCCAGGGCCTCGCGGAGGTTCGCATCGGCCAGGTCAATTCCCGCGAGGAGACGTCCTCCCTGGAAGATGGGCTGCAGAAGATTCGCCGCAAGGCTCCAGACAGAGAAGTCCTGGTTGACGATGTCGCGCAGCTCGTTGGTGCTGGTCCCAGTCGAGCTGCTCAGGCTGATTCTCGGCAGCAGGGAGACCTTCGCTTGCCGCAGGCGGGCCCGCTGGCTGGCCAGGCGGCGTTCCAGGGAGAGCATGTCAGGCCTTCTTGACAGGAGCTCGGAGGGAAGTCCTGCGGGCACCTTGCCGGGAATTTGCGGCAGGGCGGAGGCCGCCTCCAGGGCTGCCGCGGGGTACCGGCCGAGGAGGATCTCAAGCTGGCGCAAGGCGCCATCCTTGCGGATTCTCGTGGATTCGAGGTTGTCCTCCGCGGTGGCAAGATTGGCTCGGGCCAGGCGCAGATCGAGGGGGGAGCGCAGGCCGCGTTCATAGCGCTCCCGCACCTGCTTCTCGCTGGCCTGGTAGTTTTCGACGGTCGCGGCGGCAAGCTCCTCCTGGCGCGTGGCCTCCAGGGCGGCGAACCAGGCCTTGCAGGTCTGTCCGACCAGGGATAACCGGGCGCCGTGCAGGTCAGCCAGGGCGGCCTCCTGGTCAGCGAGAGACGCGGCCTTTGCCGAGCGCAGCCTCCCCCAGACGTCGATCTCCCAGCTCAGATTGAGCGCGGCTCCGTAGTTGGAGAAGCGGTTGCGGGGAATTCCGTTCGTGCCGGGGATCGGGAATCCGATGAAGTTGCGCTGTGATTTCGCCCCGTCGGCCTGGAGCCGGAGGACAGGGAGCCTGTCGGCTCCGCTGCTGATGGCCTGGGCCTCGGCCCGGTCCACCCTCACGGCAGCGATTCGCAGGTCGTGGTTGTTGCCCAGGCATTCCTCGATGGCCGTGTTCAGCCCGCCATCGCCGAAGGTTTTCCACCAGCCGGGATCGGTGGAAGGGGCGCCGTCATCGACCTCTCCAGGGGCCGTCCACCCTCCGGGGGTCGGGCTGCCGATCCCCGGCGTTTCGGTCGGGGGAGAGGAAGCGCAGGCCGCTGGCAAGCAGGCCAGCGTAAGCAGTATGAGTTGGCGGAGGTTTTTCATTCGCTCGCCCCCGGCTTGTCTTTTCCCCTCGGCGATCGAAGCCCTGCGGAGACGAAGTCGATGAGTCGCCGTCGAACACCTTCGATGTCAGACGGGTCGCAGAGCCCCCCGGAGAGGGCCCTGATGGATGGCTGGTCGGCTACGGTGTGGATCATGGCTCCGAGCATGAAATGCACTCGCCACATCAGCTCCTCGACGGACAGTTCGGGCAGGGTGCGGCCGATCGCGGCGCTGAAGCGCTGCAGGATTTCGCCGAAGAGCTCCCGCAGCAATGTCTGCAGGCTGTCGCCCGGCTCGCTGTAGATCCGGCCCAGGAGCCTCTTGAAGCGCTTGCCTTCAGGACTCTGTCCCATTCGCAGCGCGGGCATGACCCAGGCATCGAGGATCGCTTCAAGCTCGATGGGCGATCCGGCCGCGGTGACCTCAAGCGCGTCGAGCAGCTCGAGTCTCTCGTTGTTC
>CAJWMA010000374.1 GCA_913042995.1 uncultured bacterium
GCTTCACTGCTTGCCGGACGCTCGGTCGACGGGGTCGAGGCCGGGGGCGCCCCGGCCGAGGTTCTCTGCGCAGCTATCGAGAAGATGCGGACATCCATCAGGAACCGGGATGGCAGGGGGGCTACCGGAGGCCTGATCCTGCTCGATTCCGAAGGATCAGGGGCTTTTGCCTTCAGCACGCCGTACATGGCCCGGGCCGGCTGGAGAGAAGGAGACGAGGGCTGGGCAGCCGTCTGATCTGACTCAGCTGAAGTGCTTGCGCAGCAGCGCCAGGCTCTTCGGTATCGCGGTTCCCTTCTCTTCATGTCCTTCGAATTCCAGCGAGATATAGCCGCGGTAGTCATGCTTACGCAGGATCCTGGCGATGCGGGCATAGTCGAGGTCCAGGCTGTACCAGAGACCGCCGCCGTAATAGGTCTTGGCATGGACCAGTACGGCCCGGGAGGCCAGCATGTCGAGCTTGTCGTAGGGGTCCTCCAGGAAGTTGCCTGTGTCCAGGGTGACCTGCAGCCAGGGAGAGGGCAGGGCCTTGACGATCCTCAAGACTCCCTGCGGGGTGAGTCCCAGTCCCCAGTGGTTTTCGAGACCCATGACGACCCCGGCCTTGGCGGCGTGGGGAAGGCATTTCTCAATCGAGTCGATGACCCATTTGAAACCATCTTCATCGGTATAACCCGGGAGGCGGGGCTCTATTCCACGCCGCTTCATCAGTTCATCAAACCCCACGGTTCTCCAGCGTCCCGTGTTGAGCCTCATGGTTGGAATCCCCATGCTGTGGGCGAGGTCAATACAGTGCAGGGTGTGATCGATGTTCTCCTGGCGTTTCTTCTTATCAGGCGAAAGAAAGCCCTGGTGAATAGAGAAGCCGGTAAGGCCGACGCCATTTTCTATGGCCCGGCGTTTGAGTGACTGGAGATAGTCGTTGGATTCTCCAGACATCTGCCGGTGCAGGATCTCAACGCCGTCAAAGCCCATCTTCGCGGCCTGGTCGATGGAACCTTCAACGCTGGTCTTGCCTTCCGGTTTGCCGCGAAAATGCCAGAAGGAGTAGGTCGAGACGGAAATCCTGTTGCCTGGATGGGCATCCTTTTTCTCTTTTTCACCTTTTTCCTCCGCGGCGGCTGAGGCGTTGCTGAAGAGTTCGGGTTGAAGAGCGCCGGCGGCGGCGAGAACTCCTCCAGCTATAAATTTCCTGCGTGTTTTATTCATAATTTTCGACTTCCTTGGATACGCTCTGGGGGGCTGTTTGAGGGGACTGACAGGGTACTGGAGAAAGGTTAGGCCAACCTAGCAAAAACCCGTGGTTTCCATCCCTGTGAGCCATAAAATGGGAGTTTCGGGATTGGGTTTACAGTCTGGCGGAAGTTCGCCTTGATCGAGGAGATTTGGATTTTAATGACACACTTGTTTGGACTTAAACAAAGTCGGCTGGCCTGTTTCAGTCTTGTCTTGACCTTGCTTACGATGGTCTGCCCCTGTTCTTTTGCCGAGGATTGTAATCGCAACGGGGTCGAGGACGAGCAGGATCTCGCGGCTGAAACCAGCGTCGACTGCGACAGTGACGGAGTACCTGACGAATGCCAGCTCTTCCCTGTCGATTTCAGCAGCCGGGAACTCGGAGTTACGGTTTCGAGGTATCCCCGGGCGGTTATCTGCGTGGATGTCGATTCCGATGGAATCCTCGATATTGTTACCGCCAATAAGGATGGCGATACGCGTTCGATGGTGACCGTCCTGAAGAACGATGGCAGCGGTATTTTTGAGCGGGCCGATTTCGAAGACGCGGTCCGGGCCAGTGATCTCGACGCGGCCGACTTTGATGGGGATGGGGCCAACGACCTGTTGACCGCGAACTATTACACGCTCGAGCTCTTGTGGAATGACGGGACGGGCTCCTTCGAGGAGCGCGAGAGCATCGCGGTTGAGCGGGGGACCCGCTATGCGGCCGCCGGTGACCTCAACGGAGATGGACTCGCAGATATTGTTTCTACCAATGACCGCAGCAACCGGGCCTGGGTGTATATCAATGCGGGCGAACGGAGCTTCTCCGAGCCTGTAGCCTATGGCGTTGGCTCGGTGCCTTCCGTCGTACGCGTGGTCGATATCGAAGGCGATGGCGATCTTGATATTTGCACCGTCAACGTCGGCTCGGGAACGATTACCATTCTGCAGAATGATGGTGACGGGGGCTTTGGTTCATCCAGGACCGTGGTCACCGGCCTTGCCGGCCCATCCCATCTCGCGGTCGCCGATTTCGACCTGGATGGTTCCGCGGACCTCGCTGTGGCCAGCGAGGAGAACATCGCGATTCTCTACGGAGGTGATTTCGTTGAGCGTGAGGTCTTTGCCGCGAATGCCGGAGAGCTTGTCGTCGCCGACCTCGATGGAGATGGAGACACGGACCTCGGCTATTCAATTCTCGCCAACCGGAGGGTTGCGGTCCTGCTGAATGTCGCGGGGAGCTTCTTTTCCCAGCCGGTTGAGTTCGCCGTCGATATCGAGGCCGGACTCCTGGCGGCAGGAGATCTTGATAATGACAATGACCTGGATCTCGTCACCGCCTATGAGCGGCATACCCGGGTACCCATTCTCTGGAACAATGACGAATCGGGGATTACAGTTGAATCGCGAACCCTGAGTATGGCGCCCGCTCCTCACGCCATGGTCATGGAGGATCTCAACGGTGACGGTTATCTCGATATCGCCACTGGCGATGGACTCGGCAGCACGATCACGATTTTTCTGAATGATGGAGCCGGCAACCTCAGGCCCGGCGGGAACCGAACTGTCCAGGCTGGGGACTATCTCAACTCTATCGATGGAGGCGACTTCGACGGAGATGGTGATATTGACCTCGTGACCGGGGCCATCCAGGACCGGCGCATGCAGGTCTTCCGCAACAACGGCCAGGGCGCCTACGGTTCACGTGCCCTGTACACAACCGGTGTTCGCCCCTTCATGGTCGAGGTGGGAGAACTGACAGGCGACGGATTTCCTGAGATTGCCAGCGCCAACGAGACAGCGGGGACGGTCACCGTATACCTCAACAGCGGAACTGGTGACGGCCGTTTTGCAGGCAGGCGTGATTATCGCGTAGGGCGGCTTCCCGTCGCCGTGGCGATGGGAGACCTGGATGGAGATGGAGACGAAGACGTCATCTCGGCTAACCGGGGCTCGCGTGATCTCTCCGTCCTGATGAACAACGGCGACGGCACGCTGGGCGCGGCGGTGAGCTACACGGTGGATGGTACTCCCTGGTATGTGGTGACGGCTGATTTCGATGCCGATGGCGACGTTGACCTTGCCACGGCCAACCAGCCCAACCGCTCGGTTGGTATCTTCTACAACCGCGGTGACGGCACCTTCGAGGCCGGGGT
>CAJWMA010000375.1 GCA_913042995.1 uncultured bacterium
ATCGAGCGCCTCGATGATCTTTTCCAGCAGCTCAGGCTTCTTCACGAGCTCGGCGGCGCTCTTGAGCTCCAGCAGGTTCACCTTCCCCTTCACCTTCGGACCTTCGCCGTGACATTTGAAACAGCTCTTAGCGAAGGCGGGCCGGATGAGCTTCGAAAAAACATCGTCCTGCGCCCGAAGACCGGAAGCGGCACAGGAACAAAGCGCCAGGATTAAAATGGCCGTGGTCTTCTGCATGTCCGGCTGGAGCCCTCTGTCAAAGCGGGGAACAACTCTCCCAAGAGTTTAACTTTCCCGGAGCCTTTTCGCACGCAATCCTGAAGGCTGGGAAGGAAGTATGTAATTTTCTGTCGAATAATCCAATTAGGATGTCCAGATTCACGGCCGGTAACGGATTATAAATGCTGGCAGAAACATCCCCGAGCACAAGACAGACATGGAGAAGACCCTGATGATGAGAACTGCAAAAACGTCCCTGGCAGCCCTGGCAATTTCCCTGATCGCCCTGAGCGCCAACGCCGACACGATCAGCGGCAAGGTCGTAGACTCCGCCGGCAAGCCCATGGAGGGCGTGATGATCTCGGCCTTTACCGCGGAACTCGCTGACCCTGACAACGAAAAATCATACAAACGCAAGACCGTCTCGGTCTTCAGCCAGGCCGATGGCTCCTTCTCGATCGAAGGGCTCTTCTACAAGAAATACTACAAGGTACGCGCCCGTCTTATGGGCCAGCTTGACACGGAAAAAAGAGATGTGGAGGTCGGCGAGAGCAAGCTCTCCTTCACTATGCAGCCCGCCAAAGGCGAAGACCTCGAAGACCAGCGCACCGCCGACAGTGGCTTCGACATGCTCAAGTGGACGAGCATGAAGGACAAGGAAAACTACAAGATGATGTGCTCCTACTGTCACCAGACCGGCTCCAAGGGCTGGAGAAGTCCTGAGCTTCCAGTCGACTGGGACACCATGATCCGGCGCATGGATGGTTTCGGTGGCCTGTACCGGCACACCCAGAAGAATCTCGTCAAGCGCCTCGTCGAGACCTACTCCGAGAAGGCCGTTGCCCAGTGGCCGGCCTTCGTTCCTCCACCCGCCCCAAGGGGACTCGAAACGAAAGCCCGGATCACCGAGTGGGACATGGGAAACAAGTTCAAGGTCATGGTTCACGATCTCGAGCTCGGCCCTGATGGCCTGGTCTACGCCGTCGACATGAGCCGCAATGCCGTGGTCAGCCTGGATCCGAAGAACGGCAGACGCGAGGTCTACCGCTTCCCCGGCAAGTACAGGGGACCGCACTCCATCGAACTGGCCAATGACGGCAGCATGTGGGTCACCCTGTGCAGCTCCGGCGAGATGGGCAGGTTCGATCTCAAGACGAAGAAATTCACCATCGTCTCGAGCGCCGAATCCCACCAGAAGAGAGGCTCCTACCCCCACACCCTGCGAATCAACCCGAAGGACCCCGAAGGCCTGATCTGGTATACCGATGCCGGCAGGAACTCCTGCTTCTCAATCCATCCCAGGACCCACAAGGTGAAGGAATACCACCTCCTGAAAAAGAACCAGGCGGTCGGTTCCGGCAAGGGCGAATCGCGCGGCATCACGCCCTACGGCATCGATTTCTCGCCGGTGGACGGCACCATCTGGTACACCAAGCTCAACGGCAACCGGATCGGGAGAATTGATCCGCGAACTCCCGATGGCGATATCAAGGAATGGAATCCCCCCAGCCGCGGCCCCCGGCGTCTGCATATCGACCAGGAGGGCATCGTCTGGGTGCCGTTCTTCGGCTCGGGCGATTTTGGGAAATTCGATCCCAAGACCGAGAAGTGGAAAATCTACGACCTCCCCAACGCCGAGAACCAGACACCTTACGCGCTGAACATCGACCCGAAGGGCTATATCTGGATTTGCGGTACCAACAGCGATTCGCTCATCCGCTTCGACCCGAAGACCGAGAAAATGGCTCACTTCAGGATGCCATCGAGGGTCACCTACACCCGCGAGATCGAGTTTGACGAGGATGGCAACATCTGGACCTGCAATTCAAACGGTCCCGCGCGCCACACCGAGCGCGGCTACGGCTCCATCATCAAGCTCGAGCTCATAGACGGCGAGCTCAGGACCGCACGCAAGTAGAACCCGGGGAAATCTCGAGATGACTCAGCGAATCCTGCTCGGCATCCTCCTGCTGGCGCTCTCGGGCTGTACGCCCGAGACAAAGCCGAAGGTTCATCGCCTGGTGAGCACCAAGCGCGCGATCTACGATGCCTTTGTGTATGTCAACCGGATCCCCGAGAAGCCCGAGGAGGGCGAGACCGCGGAAGACATCGCCGGGCGCATCTTCGGCCGCCTGGCCAATCAGGAGGGCCGGGTGCTCCTGAAGCTGCCGGCCGGAATGGACAGGGCTTCCTACCTCGCCTTCAAGACCTTCTTCCGTTACGAAGGAGAGAAGCAGGTCGGCAACTGCGCCGCCTGCCACAGCCCGGCTGAATTCGCCGATTCGAAGACACACGTTGTAGCAAGAGGCGCAAAGGCCATGCCCACCCCTTCGCTGCGAAACCTCGACCTCACCAGCAAAGAACTGGGGAAGGTAATCCTCGGCAAGATCGCGGCCAGCAACCTGAAACGGGCTGGTGAAGCGGATGAAATTGACGACGCCTACTCGGCCATTCGCCTGGACAAGGAAGATGTACCCGGGCTCGTAACCTACCTCGGGCTGCTCAACGATGTACCGGATGAAAGCTTTCGCGACCTGATCCTCGAGGCCACCGTGCTTGACACAACCGGGGACCTCGAAGATCAATAACCTGAACAGAAAGATCAAACAAATGAACTCGATTCGAATCAAGTGGACCCTGGTTGCCGCCTTGCTCCTGGGGGGCAGCCTGCTGGTAACCAGCGGCAAACACCCAGTCGCAGGTGCCAAGGACAGCCCGGCTGCAACGGGGGTCGTAAAATATGAAGGCCCCCGGTCCAAGATGCGCTCCATCCGGATGACGGAAAAGGGCGGCAAACCCAGCGACTGCAGGAAGCTCTACAAGGGCCCCCTGCTCGACCAGAACCGGGTCGTCAGCGAAAAGGGAGAGCTCGCCAACGTCTTCGTCTACGTGAGCGAAGGTCTCAAAGAGAAGAGCTATCCCCTGCCAGAGAAGGCCGCCCTCATGAACCAGGACCGCTGCATGTTCGAGCCCCGCGTGCAGGGCATCCAGGTCGGCCAGGACTTCCTGATGAAGAACAGTGATCCGCTGATCCACAACGTCCGCTCCTTCTCCATGCGCAACAGGCCCTTCAACGTCGCCCAGCCGCCGAAGACCCCCGACCGCAAGAAGGTCTTCAAGCGCAAGGAAAAGGAGATCATGATCCAGTGCGA
>CAJWMA010000376.1 GCA_913042995.1 uncultured bacterium
GCCCTGCTGATCTCGGCCCTGCTGCATGTCCTGGTCGTCATCACCAACCTTTTCCTCCTCCGGTCTCTTCTCCCGCAGGAATGGGCCTCTCTCCCCGCCCTGTTCCTGGTGGTCCCGCTCGCGCAGATCGTCATGGCGATCCCTGTAACGCCCGGCGCCATCGGAACTGCTGAAGTGGCTTACGACTGGCTCTTCAAGCTCGTCGGTTTCCCGGTGAAGGGCGCGCTTGTTTCGCTGTTGCAAAGATTGACCTATTGCTTCTGGGCTATTCCCGGGCTTGTGATTTATCTCAAAAATCGCAGGGTTTCACCCGAAAACGGCCCGCCTGCAGAAGAGGCGCCGGCGGAAGGCTGCGAGGCGAAGGCCGAAAGACCGTCTCCGGCTGGACAAACAGAAAGCTAACCTTTCCGCTCCCGGGTTGAAGGTCCGGCAACCAGGGCGTATCCTTGAGTCTTGGTGATCACTTCAGAGCTGCCCAGGTTGAATCGATGTTTCTACCCGTATTTGTCCGATTGATAGCCTCGATCTTCCTCGAAGGCGCCTGCAACCTCACCTTCCTTCTGCTCTCCCTCATCCCTTCGAGAAAAAAAACCATGCGAAACAAGATGAAGTCCATCATGTGCGTACCCCGAAACAATCTTCTTTCCCTCTTCGCCCTTTGCGCTCTTTTCGGCAGCCTGGCTCTTTCTAATGGTTGCTCATCCTGCGATTCCAACCGGAAGCCTCTCTGGTCGGAAATGGGGGAGACCTTTGATCTCCTCAGCGAAAAATCCGACGCAGGCGCGACGCTTTCAGGCGATCTTGGCGTCCTGCTGGACCCGGAATGGAACAGCCTCGCGGAAACCTTCCGCCATCTCCGCGAAAAAAGCTCCTCCGCAGACGAATTGTCCGGCGATATCCAGATCTTCCTGGATCCCGAGTGGGGCGAGTTCATGGACACACTCTGCAGGCTTGCCCGGTAGGCCCACCAGAGGACGGACCTCGGCTGTACGGTTATCTTTTGACCCTGCCAGCCACCCTTCTATAATCGCCCCAAGTCTTTCCGGGTATATCAATTTGTGCGGATCGTCCAGGCGGCCTAAATCCAGGCAGGTAAATCGTGAGTTTCCATACGGTGAAGATTCAGAGGGTCATCGGCCCAACGCCCAATGGGGCGGCGGTCCTTCTTGGCAATGAGGAAAAAACTTTTGTCATCTTCATTGGCTTTTACGAAGCCGCGGCCCTGATCCGGGAGATCAACAGCGAGGTCACCGCTCGGCCTCTTACCCATGAGTTGGTCCAGAACGTCTTCCTGGGATTCGACATCAAAGTGAAAAATGTCGTTATCTCGGCAATTATCGACAACACCTTCTGCTCCACCCTTGTTCTGCAGCAGGGGGTGGGGGAGGGGGCGGATGGAGATGACTGGAATGGCAAAAGAAACGAGGTGCGCATCGATGCCAGGCCCAGCGACTGCCTTGTTCTCGCCCTGAAAAGTAAAGTGGACATCCTCGTCAGCGATGAGGTTTTCTCGCAGGTCCAGGACGTCTCCCAGATGGCGGAGGATGTGGAGAACAGCCTCGCAGGGATGATGGGGCCGCCCAGCTCAGAAGGAGATCTCCCCGCAGGGATAGACAAGACCTCCATGGTCGTCCCCGATGAACTGCCAATAGATCTTTTCCCCGAAGGCAAGGAGCCCAAAGAAGGTCTTGAGTGGGGGGGGCTGGACCTTACCCTTGAAGATGACCCGGCCGAGGGAGGCCGCGATGAGGAAGAACCCGATGACTGAAGCTGTTTATCAATCTAACAGAGGCGTATCAATGAACAAGAGTGGAAACTCTCGCGGCACTGCCAGGCAAGCTCTCATGCTCCTGGGTGTTGTTTTTGCGTTCGGTTTTGGACTGGCCGGCGGCGGCTTGCTGTTTCTCAGTCCGGGCAACCCCCATGGAGCCGATTCTTCGCTCAGCCAGTTCCTTCCAACTGTTGCGGCCCAGTCGGCTGGAGCCCTTGGAGATGGAGAGTTTGCGTTTCTGGCAAATCGCAAACAGATCTGGGCCATCAATAAATCCGCGGGCCGCTTTGCCGGCTACCATTTCCGCGAAGATGAAGAGCGAACCATCGAAAGGACCAAGGTTGTCACCCTGGACCAGAAAATATTCCCTCCAGCCGATACGATTTACATGCTGAGCGACAGAAACCTCACCGAGGTCATCTGGATCTGCAATAAGCGAACTGGCGATGTCCAGCTCTGGTCTCCGCGGATCGGAGGAGATGTGACCTCCGAAAAGCCGCTATCGACCATGCAGGATCTCCTTCCCGCAAAGTAGGCAACTGACAGGGGGCCCCCATGGCCGATAATCAACCGACCCGAGGGTGGGGCATTGCGGTCTCTTCCGCTTCGATGGGACTGCGGGCGGCCCTCTTCGTATTACTTGCCGCTGTAATGCTCTGCGGCTGCAACGGCGCCCCGAAAAGGGACCAGGAGCTCCTGCAGAAATACTTTCCTGATGACTCCCCGGACTCCGCCCTGGTCGGTTTTATATTCGCTGTCGAAACCTCGAGTTGGGATTCGGCCTACTCAAGGCTGTCCACGGGTAGCCGGGAAAAGATCAGCCCTTTTGAGTTCAAATACGGCCTTCCGCTTGTCAAAGATTCTCGAACGGGGATTCCCGTTATCGAAATCATCACCGGTGCCATCACGGACCGGACCGTATTGCCGCAGGTCCCCGGGCAATCAAAAAACATCTCCAGGGTGCAGGTCAACTACTATGGCAAGGACTCTGACGGGAGACTTGCCGCCTACCTGCTTGTCATCTATTTGAACGATGAGCGGGAGCCCGGAGCCGAAGAAGCCGCCTGGAAAATTGACCTCGTCAGGACTGCCGAGAAGCTCTCCGGAACCTGATCCGAACAGGACCTCGGACTTGTTTTCCTGGCAGCCTCTGGAGGCGCTCAGGACGGCCTGCAATGAACTCTCCCGCGTTTCAACCCGCAACTCAGCCCCCCGCCCGGGCCGATAATGGTTGTTATGATGAGTTAACTGTGGGGCGGCTGAAACGCCTGTAATGGCTCCCAGGGCCTCCTTGGGGCCCTCTATGGGCTCCTCGCTGACCGAGCGGCCTCGAGGCTGGAGTCGAATGCTTCCCGGGATGCTTTCTGGCCCGTGAACAGCTCAAATTGAACCAAACCCTGGGCCACCAGCATTTCATCTCCACGAATGACTTCGGCTCCCTTTGAACGGGCATCCTGGATGAACCGGGTCTCGGGAGGGTCGTACACCATGTCGAAAGCAATCGTCTCCGAATCGAAGACCTCTGCGGAAACAGGTGAAGGGTCATCGGCTTTGAGGCCCAGCGGAGTCGCATTGATGATGACCCGGTGG
>CAJWMA010000377.1 GCA_913042995.1 uncultured bacterium
ACGTAGTGCTGGTTGCGGTGGAAGAGGTCGTACTGGTCCCTGGAGCCGGAGCCCTGCAGGACGTCACGGCGGAAATCACCCCAGCGCGCCGATTCGGCGACGACCGCGCGCCAGACCTGGTCACGGCGTGTAAGCCACCTCGCCAGCACCTTGTCGGTACTCAGCGCTCCGTTGTTGTAGAAGTGCTTGCGAACCCTGTCTGCAAAGCGCAGGCGAAACTCGGGGTTGGCCCGCAGCGCATTGTAGAGACGCGTCGGCTTGTTGTTGTTGTTGAGCCCGGTGCGAT
Organism: uncultured bacterium; assembly: GCA_913042995.1. Lineage (GTDB taxonomy): Bacteria > Planctomycetota > UBA8108 > UBA8108 > UBA8108 > UBA8108. Next base: position 287 of record CAJWMA010000377.1, read on the forward strand.
CGCGGTTGAGGATGATGTCGAGGTCAGGCTGGGGCGGCGGCGGGTTGTTCTGGTGGCGTGAGATGATGAGTTCGGAGTCCCAGCAGAAGAACTGGTAGCCCGGGCCGCCTTCGCGCCTGCTGCCGGCGTACCAATTGTGTCCATCCCAGTCATCGTTGCCGAGGTAGAAGTTGAGCAACATGTAGTCGATGAGGTTGTCGACGTCCAGCAGCTCGCGGATCCTGGCGTAGCCTGCGGCCGAGGAGACTCCGGAATTGGCGATGCTCATCATCCTGTTCCAGTTCGACAGGTTGCCGTCGACCGCGGTGGTAACATTCTGGACATCGTAATCCTCTCGTTCCCCATCTCCGTAGGATGCCATGAACGGAGCCGAGGGCCTCTCGTGGAGATTGTAGAAGCCCCAGTAGAGGCCGTTGATGTAGAGATGCACGAAACGTCCATGGGGCGAGGGCTGGTCCATGGCGAGCTGCGAGTCCCGGATGAACTGGTCCCGCAGGTACTGGGCCCTGGGGTTCTGGTACCAGTGCCAGTGGGTCCACGAGTTATTGAAAAAGGCGCGCAGGACGACCGTGTCGAACTCATCGGTCGCGCTTGAACCCTCGGGCTCGGCTTCAAAGAGGGGGTAGCGCAGCTTGCCCGGTCCGTAGTCACGTTTGAACAGCAGCCGAAAAGAATGCTTCGGGAAATTCGGCGAGCGGCTGGAACCTCCCTGGATCCGGATTCCGCAGTTGACCTGGAAGCCCTCCTCTTCGCCCTCGGGGTCAAATAATTCGACCGAGGCGGGCCGCTCCCAGCCGACGCCCTCGGCCTGGGAGTTGACGTAGATCCCGCGCGCGCCGAAGAGGTCGTCGCGGTCCATTGTGATCGACAGCGTGGGGATGTCCTTCAGGTCATCGACGATGCTTTCACGATAGACGCCATTGAAGAGGTCGTTGTCACCGACGACCTCGGGGTCCATCTCGTAGTCCGCCGGTCTCCCTGACCAGGAGGAGGGGTAGCCCGGCTGGGTGTTCGACTGGCTCACCACCTGCGAGAGGAATACGTAGGTGTGGGTCATGACGTCGGAGGGCTCGTGGCCTTCCCGGAAGGAGGCGGCCCGGACCGTCGTTGTCCTCGCTATCTCGATGGGGCCCCTGTAGGGTGTGCCGTCATTGGGCCCCGCAGGCGCGGATCCGTCGGTGGTGAAGCGGATCGCCGCGAGTGGATCGGAGGATGTGAGCTCGAGAGTGAAGGGCTCCTCGTAGCAGCCGCGCTCGACACTGAAGGCGGGTGAGTCCAGGAAGCCGATCACCCCATCGCCGTTCGGCTCTCCCGGGGTCGGCTCGATATAGTAGCCTTCGCGGCCCAGGGCGTCCTGTCCGTAGGAGACATCTTCGAACTGGCGCGGGTATTCGGGGGAGAATTCGGAGAGTACGGTCACTCCATCTGGAGCGACGAGGGCGAGGTATTCACCACCGGAGCGCAGCCTGAAGCTGGTGTGGAGGCGCGTCTCAGCCTCGAGCTCATCGGGCTCGACCCCGGCGGCAAAGACGACCGCGTATCCCCGTGGGGGGATGATGAGCTCCGGAAAGCGCCAGCGGTCAAGCTCCTCGGGAGTGTCTGTCAGGAAGTACCCGCGAAGATTGACCGGGATGGTGCCGGGGTTGTAGAGCTCGATCCAGTCGTGGCGTTCTCCTCTCGAGTCGACCAGACCCTCTTCGTTGTCGGCGAGAAACTCGCTGATAAAAGTCGACCTCTCCTTCTGCGCGGCAACCCGGGGAGGGCTGCCGAGATGGGCGAAAGTGAACAGGAGTAGAATAAGGGCCGCTGGCCAGGCCCGGTTGCCGGGATACATGATCGGACTATTTTATCATCTCTATACGCTGCGTACATCCCGATTGGCGATGGTTCCCCTGGTGAGCGAAAAGCCCCCTGTTCCGGGTTTCTTCTGGACTGCTTCGCTGTCGAAGAGATAGGCTTCGGAGCGCGAGGCTGGAAACAGGCCGGGATGGCGGAACTGGCAGACGCGGGGGACTTAAAATCCCCTGGCCGCAAGGCTGTGTGGGTTCAAGTCCCACTCCCGGCACCATCTCTTTCTTCGAAGGCCGCGGAGGGTTAGCATGGCATGGTTGGCTGTCCTTCGCTGTGAACACACCCCTGGAATAGAAGAAACGTCATGAACAGATTTTCTCAAATTCGGCCCCGCAACTTACGCGCCTTGTCTTTCCTGCCGCAGTTTTTCCTGGTTTTCAGCATTCTCTCCGCCGCGGGGGGCGAGGGCGAGCCGGAGCGCTGGTGGAATGACCGTGTGGAGAAGGCGTTAGGGAAAGCCGGGGACAATCGGGGCGAGCTGCAGAGCTTTCTCTGGAAGGTCGCCGATTCGCGGCGTCCCGCGGCTGAATTTCTACTGGAGAATATGCCGCCGCGGGATCTCAGCAGCCTGAAGGCTGGCTACCTGGTCGAGAACCTGCGGCTGGCCTTCGAGGCGAAAACTGCCGCGGCCTGGGGAAAAAAATTGCCGGAGGATGTCTTTCTTAACGATGTTCTCCCTTATGTGAACGCCAACGAGGCCAGGGAGGCCTGGCGTCCGAAGCTCCGGGAGAAATGCCTGCCGCTGGTGAAGGACTGCAAGAGTCCGGGCGAGGCGGCGCACGAATTGAACCGGAAGATCTTCAAGCTCTTCGGTGTGCGCTATTCCACCAAGCGCAACAGGGCTGACCAGGCCCCTGCTGAGACCATCGAGACCGGCCTGGCCTCCTGTACCGGACTCTCGATTCTCCTGGTCGATGCCTGCCGCTCCGTCGGCGTGCCGGCGAGGCTTGCCGGTACCCCCAATTGGGTCAACAAGAGCGGCAATCATACCTGGGTCGAGGTCTGGGATGACGGTTGGCACTTCGCCGGCGCCGCTGAGCCCGACTCGCGCGGACTCGATCACGGCTGGTTTCAGGGCCGCGCCGCGCAGGCTATCGAAGATTCTCCTGAGCACGCCATCTACGCCATGAGCTTTCGCAAAACAGGAACCTCCTTTCCGCTGGTCTGGGCGCCGGGGATTGATTACGTCAGCGCGGTGAATGTCACC
>CAJWMA010000378.1 GCA_913042995.1 uncultured bacterium
GTCGCCGATCTTGACGAAATCCATGAAGGGCTCGGGCTGAGAAGGTTCGCGGCTCTCGCCGTTGGCAGCCTTCTTTTTCGCCGCGCCGCCGCTTGATCTGCCCTTGAAGTCCAGGCCGGTCAGGGGCAGGGGGGTGTTCCAGAAGATCGTTTTGTCTTCAGGCGGGCGATTGAAGAAGTGCCACTCGGCGAAGGCGAGGATCTTCTCCCAGTCATCGGTGGTGAAGGAATGCCCGCCGTGGCGGTAGGTGATGGCGTTTTTCTCGGGCACGCCGAGAAACCTGAATGCCTCCTGCGCCGCCATCGAGGAAACCTGGGTTCCGAGGGGATTGGCGAACAGGTCTTCGAAAGCTTCATTGCTGATGACAGCGCGCGGAGCGACCAGCGCCTTGACGAAGTGCTGGTCGAAGGGCAGGTACTCTTCGCGTTCACCAAACCACTGGATTCGCTCATGGTACCACCACGGCTTGTCGTTCATGCCGAGGGTCTCGGCGCCGGGGCCGAGGATCCGGTAGCAACCGGAGCCCCCGGCGCCTGACTGGTTGGGGATGGCCATGGCGAAGCGCTCGTCGAGGGCCGCGGTCAGGAGAGCCATCTTTCCTCCGCGCGAGTGTCCTGTTGTGGCGATGTGCTCGAGGTCGATGTCCTTGCGTGTTTCGAGATAGTCGACCAGGCGCATCGCGCCCCAGGCCCAGACCGACAGCGTCGCCCAGTCGTAGTCGGGATAGGCCTCCTGGGCCGGTCCGGCGAAGTCCTTCCTGTCGGGGTCGAGGTCGCTGCGGGCGTACTCGATGAAGATGTAGCCCGCATCGAGGAACATCGGAACGTTGCGGTTGCGTCCGAGGCGGCCCGCCTCGCAGAGGATGACCGGCCGGGGGCCGGGTGTCTTCGGCAGGTTCAGCAGGATTCGCATGCGCAGCTTCCGCTTCGAGCCGATCACCAGGGTCATAAACTCCATGGTTCCCTTGCCGCTTGGGTGAGGACGGCGCTGGATGTCCGCGGCGGTAACCGAATCGGGGCGGGGCGGGATGCGGCCGTACTGGTAATAGAGCAGCATCTTTTTCATCTCCGCGCGGCGTCGTTCCCAGTCAGCTTTTGTTTTTACCCGGCTGCCATCGGCGAAGGTGAATAGATCGGGAAGTCCGGGCGAGGGCTTCAGTGATTCCGGCGATGCGGGCGGCCTCCAATCTTCATCCCGCGCGTGGACTGCGAGTTCCGGACTTAGGAGGAAGATTATGAAGAGGATACTGAGCCGGGTATTGGGTTTTCGAGTGTCAGGCATGCGAGTTGGCTTTCAGTCTGGTCGAAGCCCGTTTTCTCACATGGGAGAGGGGATTTCGAGCTCTATGATCAATTCGAGATTCTGTCCATCTTTGACCTCCAGGTCAAGCGAGGCCGGGGTGTGTCCCGGCGCCGTAACCTTGAGGAGGTAGTTTCCCGGAAGCAGGCTGTTCGATTTGAAGCGACCCTCGGTGCTAGGCTGGAGACCTTGTCCTCCTTTTTGCGCTCCAATCGGATCGAGCTGGACCCGGGATCCTGTTATGGTTTTGCCGCTGGCGAGGGAGACAACCTGACCGCTGATCCTGCCGTATTGCCGGAGGATGAGCGTCACCTCTTCACCGGCGTTGATCATTCGAGAATGGCGCAGGTAGCCCTTAGCCTGGACAGTAACCAGGTACTTTCCATCGCCAAGCTGGCCGATGCTGAATTGTCCATCGGCGTTGGTGCGGTTGCTGGATTTCTCATCCTGTCCGAGCTCCGGCCGCGTCCGGAAGGACTTGACCAGCGACCCTTCAACTGGTTCGCCGCGGATGTTGCGCACGGTTCCAGAGATGATCTTCTCCGGCTCAAGCTGGATAACCTGCTCCAGGGCCTGGTTTACGGTGACCCGCAACAGCCGGGTGTAATGCCGTGTCCCCCTGTTTCCCCCTGCACGAAGGGAGTAGGTGTTGTTGGATAGCCCGGCGAAAAAGCTCTTGCCTTCGGAGTCGGCCTTGCGCGTTTTTATTTTTTCCCAGGGGTGCTTCCTGTCGTCAACAGATCTCCAGATGGACAGGTCTTCTTCGGCGCGCGGAGACCCATCGGGTCCCAGGACCGAGATGTCAATCCGGCCGCCTTTGGAGAGCCGGATGCTGAGGTTCTCGAGCTCGTTTCCGGCGCCCAGCTCGAAGGGCTTGCCCTGGAACTCAATATAGTCGAGGTGGTAGGCCAGGAGCTCAGCGGAGGGAGATGGCTCGATGTCGAGAAACTCAAAGGCGCCACGGGAATCGGTCAGGACTGAGCTCACCACCTTTATTCGCTGTTTTATCTTCTTCCTGCCGCTCTTCACGATGGCCTGGAGACTGACCTCGACGCCCACGATGGGCTTGTCTTCGTCATCGGTTACGATTCCTTTCACCGAGGCTTTCGGGACGGGAATGATTTCAGGGACGGGAGCCGGAGGCGGCCTGTTCTCAGGGGGCCTGTTCCCAGGCGGCTCGGTTTTTTCTCCTGGCGTCTGCTGGGCCAGTGGTGGAGCGGCGGGAGCGGGGCTTACTTTCGTAACGAGATCTTTTCCGTGTTCTTCCGGAGCCTCCTTTGCCGGAGGCTTGTTCGCCGCCTTCAGCTCCTCTTTTTCCGGTGGTTTTTCGAGCGGCGTAATTTCTCCTTCTTGAACCAGAGGAGCCTTTCTGGCCAGCTGTGTCGCGTCACTTTTTTTGCGAGGCTTGACGTCTTCTTTCCCGGATGAGAGTGCCCAGACGAGCAATGCGAGGAGGACGACAGAGATGATGGTAGAGCTCGTGTTTTTCTGCATCTTGTGCCAGGTGATTTTCGCGGCAACAGCCCTTCGTTGCCTCGCTATCTTCTAACAGCGAGCCGGGCCCAGACCCTGATCTCATTTAACCCCGTGCGGCTGCAATACTCCAGCGCTAGTGGCCGAAGCGGTTCCCTGGCAGCAAACGGTTTCACTTCTTCCCGGGATAATTGAGTTCCAGGAAGGCCGCTTCCAGATGTTTACGTTCCTCATCGGCGCGGCCAGTGGTTTTTTTGAGCGGGTGCTTTTCCATGGGGTCGGCGCGAACGTCAAAGTACCGGCCATCGTTGTAGAGCTTGTGCTGCCTGGTCCGCAGCCAGGCCTTGCCGTCTTTTTTTTCGGAAAAGGCATAGGAGCGCGCGCGGCGACGGCTGGACTGAAGCAGCGTGCTGCTGAAGCTGATGCCGTCGTTTTTCGAGGTCAGCTTCGCGCCGCCGATCTCAGCCAGGGTGGGCATCCAGTCGCTGAAATCCACCAACTCGTCAACTCGGCTGCCCGCCTTGATCTTTCCGGGCCAACTGGCGATGAGCGG
>CAJWMA010000379.1 GCA_913042995.1 uncultured bacterium
CGTCCAATCGCGACCTCGAAAAAGCCTACGAATCCTGGTATGACCTGGCCTACCTCGCCTTCAAGACAGACTCGACGCGATCCATCGTCATCGGCTCGCCCGGTGGAGGCAACTTCAACATCCCCGGCGTAAACAAGGGATACCATGACCTCTCTCACCACGGGCACAAAGATGAGAACATCGAACAGCTCAGCCTCATCGACCAGGTCCACCTCCGGTCCTGGGGCCGCTTTGTCGAAAAGCTCAAATCGACCAAGGAGGCCGATGGCCGCACCATGCTCGACTCCACCATCACGATGCTGGGCTCCGGCATGGGAGATGGCGCCAGGCACAACAACGAGAACCTGCCCCTGGTCATGGCCGGCGGCGGCTGGCGCCACGGCTCGCATATCAACGTATTCAAGCGGCAGAGGCTCAACAGCCTCTATCTGAGTGTCCTCCAGCGTCTGGGAGTCAAGACCCGCAAGTTCAACACTGTCGAGACCTCCTTCACAGGACTGAAGTAAGCGCCATGGGAGCCTGTCGTTCGCTTCTGTTAACGCTTGCTCTTCTTTGTTGCGCGTCCTCGAACGCGCTGGCAGAGGGCATCAACTACGCCTCCGGGTACAAGGCCAAGCTGAAGCCCTTCCTGGAAAAGAATTGTTTCAGCTGCCACGGGGAGAAGGTCCAGAAGGCGAAACTTCGCCTGGATACGGCGAAGTTCAAACCGACAGACCCGGACGGCTACGATTTCTGGCAAAACGTCCTCGACCGGGTCGCAAGCGGCGAGATGCCTCCCCAGAAGACCAAGGGAGCTCGAACAGTAGTTGCCAAGCCCGACCCCGCCCTGAAAGCCGAGGCGGAGAAGATCTCCGAGTGGCTCACCAAGGCCCTCGAGCAGGCTTCCGCCCAGGCCTCCAAGGCCATCCGCGCCAAGGGAAAAGGCACCCTCCGCCGCCTCAGCAGATCCCAATACGCCAACACCGTACACCAGCTGCTCGGCAGCAAGGCCAGCAAGCTGCTCATCAACACCTTCCCGGAAGAATTTCTCGACGAAGGCTTCGACAATATCGGCAGCTCCCAGGTCATGAGCGACTTCCTGATCAACCACATGATCAAGACAGCCGAAGATGCGGTCGAGTACACCGACTACGATCGCAAAACAGCTACTCGCGAGGAGCTCAGAGAGTTCGCAGCTCTTGCCTTCAGAAGGCCGGTCACAGATGCCCAGATCGCCCCCTATGTTCGCCTTGCGGAAAAAACGACCGCCACCAGGGCCTACGCCGCCATACTCTGCTCGCCCAGGTTCCTCTACTTCTACGAAGACCCCGGCAAGCTCGACAGCTACGCGATCGCCTCCAGGCTGAGCTATTACCTCTGGAACTCCATGCCCGACGAGGTCCTCTTCAAACTCGCAGCCGACGACAAGCTCACAGACGAAGAGGTTGTCGCCGAGCAGGTTGAGCGGATGCTGAAAGACAAGAAGGCTGAGCTTTTCATCAATAACTTTCTTCGCCAGTGGCTGCATCTTGAAAACATCACCCTGCTGCCGCCGGATGAAAAAAAGTTCAAGGTCTTCTACGACGACGCCCTCGAAGATGCGTTCACCACCGAGTCCTTCATGGTGTTCAAATACATGCTCGATGAAAACCGCCCGGTAACAGAATTCCTCAGCGCGAACTACACCTTCATCAACAACGACCTCGCCGAGCATTACGGACTCGACAAGGTCGACAAATATGACTTCAAGAAGGTCCTTCTGAAAGACGCACGGCGGGGAGGCATCCTGACCCAGGGGGCGGTTCTGACCAGCACCTCGAACGGGGTTGAGACCTCGCCTGTGCTCCGCGGGATCTGGGTTCTCCAGAACATCCTCGGCCTGAGAAAACCAAATCCGCCGCCAAACGTACCCGCCCTGGCTGTCGACACGCGCGGAACAAGGACCCTGCGCCAGCAGCTGAGTGCCCACACAAAAAGCAGCAGATGCGCCTCCTGCCATCGGCACATTGACCCCCTGGGCTTCGCCCTCGAAAATTTCGACGCCATCGGCGGATGGCGTGAGAAGTATGAGAACAAAGTTCGAGTTGACACCAGCGGAAAGCTGCCCACTGGCCAGAAGTTCCGCAATATTGCCGAGTTCAAGAAAGCTCTTCTCGCCCGCAAGGACAGCTTCACCCAGGGGCTGGTATCAAAGTTCCTGACCTACGCCACGGGGCGGAAGATGCTTGGCACCGACAGGTCTGAAATCAAGAAGATCGCCGGGTCACTCAAGCGAAAAGGCTACGGGCTTCGTGACCTTGTCCGCCAGTCAACGGTCAGCAAAATCTTCCTTACGCGCTGAGCCGTCTTAGAGAGGGCCCCTGTTAGTAGGTGCCCCCGTCATGCTCGCGCCATCCACCCGCCGCCTATTACTTTGCGCCCTTACCGCGCCGGGCGCCCTTCGCCTTGAGCAGTGGGCGGATCACCTTCCGCCCAGCGTTCACTTCTTCGATATCCGTTTCTACCCCGAAGAAATTCTGCATGAAATCAACAGCCAGCCGATTCCAGGGTTCATAGGTTTCATCTAAGGGAGTCTTCCCCTCCTGGTTTGACACGTTGACCTCAGCCCCCTGCGACAGCAGATATTTTACGGCCTCCACCCTGCCAAGAGCCACGGCCCAGTGAAGCGGAGCTGTCGAGAACTGGTCCTTCTTCTGAATGTCACCCCCGGTTTTCACGTACTTCTTGAGGGCCTCCACATCTCCAGCCCTGGCCGCCGCCCATGCGTCAGACCCCTTGAGGCCTCGGAGCTGGGCTCCGGTCTTTCCACCTTTCGCGCGAAGCAGTTCGGCAATCTTTGGTTTCAGCTTATTGACTGAAGCGGGGTCAATCTCGACACGGAAAATGCCCGAGATAAACTCAGCGGCCTGCTCATTCAACGGCTCCAGGGAATCATCCAGCGGGGTCTTGCCCTCCTTGTTGGTGACATTGACATCGGCGCCGTTCTTCACCAGGTATTCAACAACCTCCAGGCGCCCCAGGCCCGCCGCCCAGCTGAGCGCAGCGGCGCCAAGGCCATCTTTACGGTCGATGGCTTCCTTGCCTCCCATCTTCGAGAGATGGACCGCGACATCCTCGACATCTCCGGCCCTGGCCGCGGCCCAGAGATCAGCGTTCTTGAGATTCGAAGGCTTCCCTCCGTCCTTTCCACTGTTTTTGCGAAGGAACTCAACAACCTTCTTCTTGCCCTCATTCACCTCATCGGGCTTGACCTCGATACCGAAAAGACCCGACATGAACTCGGCGCCCTCCTCATTCAGGGGCTCCAGGGCATTATCCAGCGGGGTCT
>CAJWMA010000380.1 GCA_913042995.1 uncultured bacterium
ATGCGTGTTATCGAAGTCGTCAAGGACATTGAGAAACAGGTAAAAAAAGGCATCTTCACAAAGACCGGCTCGCTGCATGTCGCCTCCGATCCGGAGAGGGCTCAAGAGCTTCGGAACTTCGTCAGGATGGGAAAGGCGATCGGCTTCGAGATCGACCTGGTCGATGACGATTTCGCCCGCCGACGGCTACCCTGCATGCGCGCCGATGACCTCATCGAGTACTGCTATTGTCCGACCGATGGACACTTCGATCCCAGCGAACTCCTGGGCGCCTACATCGAGCTCGCCCGGTCAGCGGGCGCGACCTTCCTGACCAACACTCCCGCCACAAAGCTCCTGGTCAAGGGTGGATCCATCAAGGGCGTCAGCACACCCGCCGGTGATCACCACGCCCCCATCGTCATCAACGCCGCCGGCCCCTGGTCCTACCTGCTGGCCGGCTTGACAAACACCACGATGGCCACCGCGGCCATGGGACACGCCTACCTGGTCACCCGCCCACTGCCGGAGGCCCTGGTGGCTACGACCGATGCCGCCCTGCGCGACAGAAAAAATCGTATCTATTCCCGCCCGGAAGCGGGCGGTCTGCTGGTCGGCACCTATGAGGAGATACCCACGGAATACGACATGGAAGAATTGCCCGCTGATTTCCAGATGTCCCAGATGAACGCGCCGAGGGACAGCCTGCAGGTCGCGACGCTCATCGACTGCGCAGCGAAACGCTTCCCCTTCATCGATGAACGTACCCCGATGACTGTAACAAGCGGCATCATGACCTTCACCCCGGATGGGCACGCCCTGTGCGGACCCGTGCGGGAGCTGGAGGGGCTCTATCACTGTACCGGCTTCAATGGACGTGGAGTCTTCCAGAGCACCTCGGTCGGAATCCTGCTGGCGGACCTGGTCTGCGATGGAATCTTCGGGCCGGGTGTCCAGCACCTGCGCGCCGATCGCTTCGACGATGATCCGGGGCTGAAAAACCGGGACGACATCAAGGCCAGATGCCGTGAACGCTACTCAGGCCACTATTCGATCAAAGAGGAGAGGAGCTGAGCGAGGACGCGCTCAGACAAGCTCCCGGAGGGGCTGGACCCCTGAATCGACGAGATAATGCGGCCGACCGCTGTTGTCGGTAACGGTCGCGGTCTGCACGTTGATGCCGAGGTTGTGATAGAAGGTCGCGAACATCTCCTGGAAGGTCACGGGACGGTCCTTGGCGTGCTCCGCGTACCTGTTGGTGGCGCCGATCACCTGCCCATTGCGCATTCCGCCGCCGGCGACGAGAGCGCAGGAGACCTGCGGCCAGTGGTCTCGGCTGTTGTTCTTGTTGATCTTCGGCGTTCTGCCGAACTCGCCCCAGACCACGACGGTTACATCCTTATCGAGACCGCGATCATGAAGATCCGTGATCAGGGCGGAGAGCCCCTGGTCAAGCAGCGGGAACTCCTGGCGCGAACGGGGGAAATTCATCCCGTCTCCACCGTGCCAGTCCCAGCGGCTGTAGTTCAGAGAAACCACCCTCGCCCCGGCCTCAACCAGCCGGCGAGCGACAAGGAAGTTGCGAATCATCTTGGGCGCGCCATCGCGCTGGTATTTCGTATCGTTTTCCCCGTAGCGTTTCAGCAGCTCGGGATCCTCTTTCGAGAGGTCAAGGGCCTCGGCGAGTCCGGACGAGGTGAGGATGTCAAAGGCCTGGCTGTTGTAGCTGTCGATCCCCTCCATGACACCGCTCTGATCCGTCGATCGCCTGAACCCGTCAAGGCTCCGGCGCAAACGCTCCCGGTCACGCAGGCGCTCCAGGGGCATATCCTTGAGCACCATGTCCACGCTTGGCCCCTGGCTCTGACCCTTGCGCGCGACCAACCCGATCGGCGAATGAGCGGCGCCGATAAAACCGCCGGTCCCCGGTTCGCCCCAGGTCCTGTTGCCCGTTGAGTACATCAGGGACAGATGCGGCGGGACGCCGGGAGCGGCTGGTCCCTGGACCTTTGAGACCCAGGCACCCAGGGCCGGCCAGCCGCCCAGCGGCGGCGGCTGATTTTTTGTCCTGCCGGTCATGCACTGGAACCCATCGTGCGCGCCATGCGCTCCGACAATCGAGCGGACGATAGAAAACTTGTCGGCTATCTTCGCAAGCTTCGGAAAGAGCTCGCAGATTTCCATTCCCGGAACGTTCGTCTTGATGGGACGAAACTCGCCGCGAATCTCGCTCGGAGCATCGGGCTTGAGATCCCACAGATCGATATGGGAGGGACCTCCGGGAAGGTAGATATTGATGAGCGCCTTGTGGGAACTGCCTGTACCGGCCGCCGCCTCCAGCTCGAGCAGTTGCCCGAGGGAGAGGCCGCCAAGCGCCATTCCTCCAACCTTGAGAAATCCCCGCCTGGAGACGCCATCGCACAGCCGATCTTTATTCGACCCGTGTCCGCCAAGGATTGTTAACATGATTCACGCTCCCCTAGCTGTCGGTTCTATCTCGTCACAGTGGTCATTCTAGCCAGAAAACCAGTTTCTCTTCACGGGCTCAAATATATCCAACTTACGGGCTAAATTCAAAGCTAACCGGACCTGACGCGAAAGACGAGGCGAAGCATTGTGGACAAAATAACGAGAAACCGCAGAATACAGGTACAATGCGGCCGTGATGATCAAAGGTGTTTTTGCAGTTAACCCCCGTGATATGAAACCCATTTTCATGAAAACCTGCGCTTATCTGTTCTGCTTCGCGGTCCTGCCTTTCACTCTCGGTGGCTGTAGCGACCGGGTCGACTCCAACGTGGTCAAAAAAACGATGTCCGAACCAGAAAAAGAACCCCCTGCTAAGATTGAGTCCGGAAAGAAACCCGGGAAGGCGCCTGCCCCCGCTCCCGCCACCGAGGTGGCCACTTTGGGAGCCGGGTGTTTCTGGTGCATCGAGGCGGTTCTTGAACAGGTCAAGGGAATCAGCGACGTGACCTCCGGCTACATGGGTGGAGCCGTCCCGAATCCAACCTATGAGCAGATCTGCACGGGCCTCACCGGGCATGCCGAGGTCGTCCAGGTCACCTTCGACCCGGCGGTCATCGATTTCGCCGGCGTCCTCGAGCATTTCTGGAAGCTGCACGACCCAACCACCCTCAATCGCCAGGGCAATGATGTCGGCACCCAGTACCGCTCAGCCATCTTCTTCCACTCGCAAAAGCAGAAAGAGATCGCCGAGGCGGCGATCAAAAAGAAGGACGAGGCCGGGGTTTTCCGCTCGCCCATCGTCACCGAGGTGAGCGCGCTTGAGAAGTTCTACAAGGCGGAGAAATAC
>CAJWMA010000381.1 GCA_913042995.1 uncultured bacterium
TGCAGCTATCTCAACCAGGCTTCGCTGGCACTGGAAACCGCTGACTGAACCCTTTGAAGGTGAAAACATCCGATCCCATGACCGATAAGATCCGAATCGCCTGTTCCATTATGATTCTCCTCGTCGCGGCGACCTGCACGGCCGCTGACCTGCAATTCAAGATCAAGGTCAACCCCGCCGGTGTCGCACGGCGAAACTCTCCGACCAGCATCGTGCTGAGTCCCGGCAGGGAGCTGCCCGCGAACTGGAAAGCTACCGGCAAAGAACGGATCTCAGCCTTCCTCACCCCGACAGATGGAGGCGAGCCCATAGATGCCCAGGTTGTCACCAGCAAGACCTCAAAGGGGCTCGAGGTCTACTGGATCGAGAAAAAGCTCGATCCAGGGAAAGAGTCAAACTACATCCTGAGCATTGGAAAGGCGGTCGTAACGACCTCATCTCTGTTCAGCTTCAAGGAAGATCTATCTCACTCCGACCTCCTCTACGGCAAAAAGCCGGTGTGGAGGCAGATGACGGCCTATGACCCGTCCAGCAAAGAGTCCCTGCACCAGACCTACAAGACCTTCCACCACGTCTGGGGCTTCCATGGAGATGGCTTTATCACCAAGGGCGCCGGCGGACAGTACACCCATCACCGCGGCCTCTTCATCGGCTTCAGCAAAACTCGTGTCGGCGACAAGCAGTGGGATTTCTGGCACTGTAAAGGCGTCTCCGTGCGCCACGAAAAATACGACCCCGCCGCAGAGGTGATGGGCCCCGTACTCGGCAGGACTCTCTCGCAGACCGGCTGGTACAACCCCGAGGGCGAGGTGGTCGTCCGGGATTACCGCCAGGTCACAGCCTGGAGGCAGGTCGAGGCGCAGACGCTGCTGGACTTCGTCATCACCATCGAAGCCGTTTCGGACAAGGTCAATCTCAAGGGCGACCCACAGCACGCCGGCTTCCAGTACCGGGCGGTAGAATCAAAACCCGGCAAGGGCAATAAAACCACCTACGTCCGCTCCACGGAATCTACCGGTGGCAAGAACGATGTCTGGGAAGGAGCCGAGTGGATCACCGGCATCTTCCAGCACGGTGAAAACAACTATGCCGTTACCCACATGGATCACCCGAAGAATCCGAGGCCGACTGTCTACTCGACCCGCAATTACGGCCGCTTCGGCGCCTATTTTGAAAAGGACCTGAAGAAGGGCGAAAAGCTCGAGCTGCGCTACCGGATCTTCATCGTCGATACGAAGAGGCACCCGGATGTTTCAGTCGCAAGGTATGAGAAGAAATACTGGGACTATATCGAGCCCTCCAGGATCACCGTTTCACCGGTGCGAAACTGAAAGAGAGAATGTGAACCATGGCCTACTGGCTGCTGAAGACCGAACCCGGTGATTACTGCTGGGACGACCTCATCCGTGACAAGGGCACCTTCTGGGATGGGGTCAGGAACTACCAGGCGCGCAACAATATGCGGGAGATGAAAAAGGGAGACCAATGCTTCATCTACCATTCGGTCGGCCCCAAGGAAATCGTCGGCATCGCCCGGGTAACGAAGGAGGCCTACCAGGATCCGACCACTGACAACGATGCCTGGGTCTGCGTCGACATCAAGCCTGTCAAAAAACTCAAGAGCCCGGTGCACCTCTCGGACATCAAGAGCGACAAGGTGCTCTCACAGATGGCGCTCGTGAAAAACTCACGGCTGAGCGTCTGCCCGGTCACCAGGAAAGAATGGGACAAGACGCTCAAGGCCGCGGGGGCCTGACAGCCGCGTCAGGCTCATCGTCTTCAGGCCCCTTCTCTTCTCCCCGCTCGAGCATCTTCGCCCGCAGGATCGCCTGGTCGCCTATCTTCCGGCGGACGGCGTCGCTGATAGCCGCGATGTTTTCCGCCTGCTCGAGCTCGCCGGAATCGAAAAAATCCAACTGCCTCCGCGGCTCCGATGTCAGGCCGCTCACTCCCACGCCGAGAAGCCGGATGCGGCGGTCTCCAAAATCGACCCGGTCATCGAGCAGGCCGAGGGCCGCCTGGTAGATCTCCTCCACCAGGCAGGTCGGCGACTCGAGCGAAGAAGAGCGGGTGACGGTGTGAAATCTCTCATCGCGGGCCTTGAGCTGCACCGTACGTCCCCAGAGCTCCCTGGCTCGAAGCCGCCTGGCGACCTTGTCGCTCATGCGAAAGAGCTCCCGCTCAATCGTCTCGCGGTCTCCGGAATCGAGAAACTCTCCATAGGTTTTCTCCTGGCTGATGGACTTGACCTCCTGGTCGGTAACGACCGGCCGCTGATCGACACCACGGCAGAGCCTCCAGAAATGTTCCCCGGTCTCCTCGCCGAGAGCGCGCTGGAGGGGCTCGACGCCAAGCCTCTGCATATCGCCGATGAACTTCATACCAATCGCCTCGAGGCGCTCGGCCATCTTCGGACCGACTCCCCAGATCTTCTGAATCGGCAGCGGCGCCAGGAACTTCTCCTCCTCGCCAAGCGGGACGACGACAATCGCCCGCGGCTTTCGCAGATCACTGGCGATCTTGGCGAGGTACTTATTGGAGGCTATGCCAATCGAGCAGGTAAGCCCTCCGGTCTCCGCCTCGACTTTCTGCTGCAGCTCGCGCGCGATGGCCTCCCCGGCGCCATAGCCCTCCGCGTCAAAGCTTCCGGGTGAACCGGTAAGCCTCGACGCGGTCACATCCAGGAAGGCCTCATCGATTGACAGCGGCTCCACCAGCGGAGTGTATTTCTCGAAGATCGAGAACACCTGGCGCGAGGCCTCGGCGTACCTCTCCGGTCTCGGGCGCAGGAAAACCGCCTTTGGACAGAGCCGTACCGCCCGGGCCGCGGGCATGGCGCTGTGAAGACCGAGCTTGCGGGCGGCGTAGTTGGCCGTTGCGACGACCCCCCGCCCCTCAGGCGTTCCCCCTACCACGACCGGCCGGCCCTTCAGCGAGGGATTGTCCAACTCCTCGACGGAGCAGTAGAAGGCATCCATGTCGACATGGATGATAGTTCTCCTCGATTTGGACACCTGCTGCGCTTTGCTCCCCTGCGATGGGCCTTTTTTGATGGACACCCGGAGCGCTGTTTTCCTAAACTGTGCGGCCGCGCTCCGCTACCGGGGTGTATTTTATGCAGGGTACGGTAAACAACAAGAAGACTTGGAAATACCGGGAGCTCACCAGTCGGTAAAAAGACGCTGAGAGCCCTGGAGAACTGACCAGGAGATATTATGGCTATCAACGAAGGCCTCAACAGGAAGCTCAGATTCGCCCTTGTAGGCGGTGGACAGGGATCATTCATCGG
>CAJWMA010000382.1 GCA_913042995.1 uncultured bacterium
CGAACAGGGAACTCCGCATCGAGGCGCTCGTCCTCTGCGGGCTGTGGAAGCTCAATGCCCACTCCCCCGTCATTCTACGAATCATGGGTGATCGCAAAGAGGCCACGGTCGTGCGGGTGGCCGCCGCCGAGGCGCTGGGAGCACTGAGCGGCCCGGCCCTGGCCAACGAACTGGCAGGCTTAACCGCCCCGGGGCAAAAGCCATCGCTTCGCCGGGCCGCCCTCGGCAGCCTGGCGCGCCACGATGCGGCGCGCGCGGCGAAACGTGCCGCCGCCCTGCTCTCATCGACTAGCCCGGCGGAGATCGGCCCGCTGCTGGCGGCCTTGTTGCAGCGAAGCGATGGAGCGAAGGCCCTTGCGGGCGCTCTCACCGAAACGAGAATTTCAGCGGACACCGCCAAGCTGGCGCGGCGCTGGCTCAATGCCGCCGGACGAAATGAGCCGGCTCTCACCGTCGTCCTCGACAAGCTCATCGGAGTAGAGGGCACAACGGTCGCCTACAGCCCGGCCTACGTTGCCGCCCTCGAAAAAGAAGCCCTGGCCGAGGGCAATGCCGCGAGGGGGCAGAAGCTCTTCGAGCTGCCGCTGCTGAGCTGCACCTCCTGCCACGCGGTGGATGGGGTCAAGGGCGCGTCCTCCGCGGTCAAGGGGCCCAACCTGAGCGCCCTGGCTGCGGGCGTGCCGGTCAACATCATCATCGAGTCGGTGCTCTGGCCCGACCGCCAGATCAAGGAAGGCTACCTCGCGACCACGGTCGTAACAAAAGACGGAAAGGTGCTCAGCGGGCTCGTCCACAGCGAGGACAAAAAAACCCTGCGCCTCCTCGATCTCGCCTCCGGGAAGATCACCACGGTGCAGGCCGGGGCCATCCTGCGGCGCACAAAAGGAGGCACCGTGATGCCTCCCGGGCTCACCGCCAGCCTCACGCGCTCGGAGCTGCGCGATCTCGTCAAATATCTCTCTACATTGAAAACCTCCGGCTAACCAAGGCGAGAAAACCATGAAATTCAGAAACTCTTTTATCCTCGCCCTTTTTGCTGCACTGCTGGGCCAGGGAGCTGTGGCGGCGGCCGATGGCATCGAGCTGTCATACGACAACCTGAAGGTCGAGGTGATCGACAGCGACGCGAAGGAGTTCTTCATCAGCCACACCATGGACCTGGAGGGAAGGCTGTTTGTCGGAACCCGGGAAGCCCTTTTCGTGTACGAGCGCAAAGCCGACGGGGGATTCGCCGCGCGCCAGGAACTCTTTCGCTTCCCAGGGCACACCTGGCTTTACGACCTGGAGGTCGTTGCCGATGATCTGCTCGTCCTCACCAACACGGCGCTCTACCGACTCCCGGGGGCCGTCACAAAGCGGCAGGGACTGGTCCCTGAAAAACTGATCTGGGGCATGCCGCAGGGGCATTATCACCAGGGGTTGCATGCGATAGAGTTCGGCCCGGACGGGGACCTCTTCATCGCGATGGGTGATCCGCAACCGCACCTCCACTGGGACCGCCAGCGTCCTGACCATCTCTGGCACTGGACCTTTTTCATCGGCCCTGAGAGCAAACCTTTTGCCTACACCGGCGTCGGAGCCGTTTTCCGGTATCGATTGAAAGACCACAGCTTCAGCGTTTACGCCGGCGGGATGCGCAATGCCTGCGGTGTTTCCTTTGACTCTAACTGGAACCTGTTCGTAAACGATAACGACCAGGAGGGCAGCTTCCATTCGCCAGGGCGCCTGTGTTATGTGCCGCCACAATCCTGGCATGGCTGGGTGAGGGGGTGGGCTGCCCGACAGAACGTCAAGCGCCGGGATATCCTGCCCGTTGTGGATCTTCAACTCGACGTCCCCGTGGGCCAGTGCTGGTATGACGACAGCGTGCTGGGGCCGGCGCTCAAGAATTCCGTACTGGTCGCCAACTGGGGTAACCGCACGGTCAGCCAGCATGTCACCAGGCAGCGCGGCGGCGGCTTCTACGGCCCCGCCCAGGCCTTCCTCGTGGGCGAGGGGGAGCGGCGGCCGGTGTCGGTGGGGCCGACCAATGACGGACGGCTCATCGTCGCGGTCTGTTATATGAAAGGGAACGAGGGCTCGCCGGTACGAAAAACTGACCTGCTCCTGATCTCGCCCAAAAGCGGCAAGTTCCCCCTCGTTGACTTCAGCAGGCAAAACAGGCTCGACCTGCTGAAGAAGCCCTGGCAGCTGCGCTATAAGGCCCACCAGGAAATCCTGCGCTCCGGCGGCGACGCCCTGGCCTCGGCAGCGGCACGTTTTCTCAAGGCCAGACCTTCAGACTCGGACTTCTCCAGCCTGATCTACCTGGCTGCCGCCCATGGAGACGCCCGATCCACCAGGAAGATCACGGAACTCGCCGCATCCACCGGCCCTGTGCGGACCCTCGCACTGCGAGTCATGGCTGACTATCCGGACCGGTTTAAACCCATGGATGCTGCGCCTGTATTGAGAGATACAAAAGATCCCGCGGTGTTGCTGGCGCTCCTGGACTATCTGCACACCACCCCGGCCACCATGCCTGTCTCAGATGCCGTGGCGGAACTGGCCGCGCACGCGGACGCCTACGTTCGCCAGTCCGCCGCGCGGCTATTAGCTCGCAGGGGAACAGATGGCCAGCTGAAGAAGCTGTCCACCGGCAATGTTAGCCAGCGATTGGCCTCGGCGATGGCAGCCGGGTGCCGCATATGGGAGGACATAGAGTCCTGCCGGCGCTTACCCCCGGGAAGCGCGCCGGCCCGGGCCGGCATGATGAAGTATCAACATCCTGACGGCCCCGTAGACGTCAAGGCGCTGGGAAAACCGACGGGCATCTTCATGAGCTCCCAGTGGTGGGCGGTGGCGGAGAACCGCAAACGCCATCAATTCAACTTTCGGCTGCTGCAGGCGGCGCTGAATGACAAGAATGCCGGCGTGCATGTGCCGGCCGCCATCTCGCTGTTTTTCCTCGGCGATTCCCGCGTCGACCAGAAAGCGCAAGAGATCCTGAATCGCGAGGGTATCGAGCTGGCCTCCAAATCGAAGGCCACGACCAATGCGGCTGCAGAGAAGCAGGCCCTGCGCGCCCTGAAGTTTGCCACCTTGCCGAAGAACGAGGTGGTGCCGGAGCAATTTCTCGGAATCGACTGGAAGAAAGAGTGGAAAAAGGGGGACCCCAAGACCGGGAAAGCGCTCTTCACCCAGCGTGGCTGTATCGCCTGCCATCGGTCTCCCGATGATGGAAAGGGCGGGAGCGTCGGCCCCACCCTGCTAGATGTCGGAAAACGGTT
>CAJWMA010000383.1 GCA_913042995.1 uncultured bacterium
CGTGCCGGGGGCCTGGCCGCCGCCGGTGATTCCCCCGGCTGGCTGGGCGGCTCACCGCTGGCCACCAGGTGGGCGGGCGGGGTGGCGGCTATTTCTTCCGCGCGCGCCTCGGCCTTTCGCTCGAGGGCGGCAATGCCGCTTCCGTTGGCAAGGTTCCAGTAGGGCAGGAGGCTCTCGGCCTCTTCTTCCCCCAGCACCGAGAGAGCCAGGTCGGCATCGTTTCTGTCCAGCAATTGGGAGAGGAGAACATAGCCTTCATCTGCGAGGCCGAGGCGATAATATTTCCTGACGCCGCGAAGGTAGAAGTCGAGAGGGTCCTCGAGGTTCGCCACCCGCTTGCTGATGCGGGAGAGAAGGATCCGCCTGCCCTCTTTCGGGTCGATGCCGCGCACCTCCTTGACCCTGTCCTCAGCAACAGTGGTGACGCCGCCGCTGATGAGCTTGAGCTTGTAGCTCCCGGAGCGTTTTTCAACCGATGTGCACACCAGGACGCTCTTGTTCGACTGGACGACCTCTTTCAGGGCGGGAGCCTTTCCGGCATCTCGAGGCTCCATCTTCTGCAGGAGGATGATTCTGGCCTCTAGCTGCCGGGCTTTTTCACGCTCCATTCCGTCGGAGTTCTGGACCATTTCGCGGGCGGCACGGGCCGCATCGGGCAGCCTGTGCTTTTCGATGGAGGAGCTGATTTCTCCCAGCCGCGCCTCGGCTGAGGCGCTGATAGCCAGGTCGATCGGCTTGAGCGTAATCGCAGGCGGCTGGCGGGGGGCGGCCTCTGGCTCTCCACGCTCTGCCGGCTCGGTTGTTTCCGGAAGTTCTTCAGGATGGGCGGGTTCGGTGATTTCACCGGGGCCAGGGGATGTGTCGATGGTTACGGCCGGGCCGGGCCGGCGTTTGTTTTTTTCCGCATCGCTCCAGCCTTTGACGATTCCCGCTCCCAGGGCCAGGAAAGAAATCAGTATGCAGGTGGACTTGAAATCCACTGTTGTCGCTCCACAAAAAGCTGTTCCGGATAAATACCCTTATTCAGTTTAACAGAACCAGGGGGCTGTATCCTCTAAATCGGACTTCTTGCCCCGGAAGGAAACTCGTGGCCGGGAGTCGGCGTGCGTCCTACAATAAGTCGGCTACTCATCTCGGGGAAGATTTCGACGCTTATCGGAGGCTTCCATATGTGGGCATAAAAAAAGGCCTTCGACCGAGAGGGGAAAAGCCGAAGACCCTTGGTGAAACTGACATGTGACTAAAATATCTATCGGTAAACAGGTCTTAAATCTTGACCCAAGTTTTCCGAAGGAGAGACTCCTCTATGAAAATCAGAGCTCTGAATCTGGCGCTGGCGCTCCTGCTTGCAGGCGGCGTTTTTCCTTTTGCGGTTTTCGCCGTCCCCCAGGCGGATGACGACAAGGACAAGGGGGCCGGCAAGAAGCTCGGCGTCGCGAGTGTCGAGAAACGGTCCAAGCTCCTGCAGGACAGGTGGAAGGGATTGCGGTCAGGCCCCATCGAGCGCAGGATCCTTCTTATACAGGAATTCGCCAACGCTCCCTGCAAGGAGACGGTCGATTTCCTTATCAGGCTCTACGGTTCCGAAAAAAATTCAGGCATTCATATGTCGATCACGCAGACCCTTGGCAAGATCGGTACGGAACCCGCTATCCGGGCGGTCATTGGCAAAGGGCTTCCTCTCCTGGAGAACAACGCCTTCAACATCACGGCGGTGGCCCAGGCGCTCGAGAATCCGATGGAATCGAAGGCAGAGCAGTGGCTGCTGAAGAGCGGCCTGAGGGCGGCGAGCCTGCGCAGGAACGAGGTTGTCTGGAACAGGGTTGTCGCGGCGGTCGCGGACTTTAAGAATCCCCAGCGGGTATCCTTCCTGACCCGCGAGATGATGACCAACAAGTCGCCCAAGACCCTCGTGGTGATCCTCAATTCGCTCGAGAACGTCAAGGACAAGAAGGTTGTGAGCATTGCCGGAAAGCTGGTAAAGCACAAGGATCCCGGCGTCCAGGTGGCGGCGATGAGCCTGCTCTACAACCAGGGCGGCAGTCGGGAGAAGAAGCTCTTTGAGAAAGGGCTCAAGAACCGCGCGTGGCAGGTTCGCCTGCTGAGCTTGCGGACGCTCGCCCGGCTCAAGCACAAGAAGATTTCCGATTATGCAATAGCCGCCTTGAATGATCCGGATGACAAGGTCCAGGTCAATGCCGTTCGCATCCTGCTCGACCAGGGAGGACGAGAGATTATTCTTCCTCTCATCCGCCATATTGACAAGGCCAGGGGGAGAGTGAAAGACGATGTGATCGATGCGCTCACGCGGCTCACAGGAAAAGACCTTGGACCTTCGACCTTCCAGTGGGAGGGCTGGTGGGAGCAGAAGGGCAAGACCGTGAAGGTCGTGGCTCGCTGCTCGGCCGAGGAATTTACCAAGATGAAACAGAAGCTCGCCGAGGAGACCAACACGGTGGCCTACCATGGCCTCCGGGTGCTGAGTGACAACTTCATTTTCATCTTTGATTCTTCAGAGAGCATGAAGGAGCAGTATGTCCCACCGGAGGAGAGACCGGAGAACCGCGGCAAGGCCGGCGGCGACGCTGGAAGAACGGTTGTCGTCGACCCGAACGACCCCAACGCCGGCGGCCGGGGACAGAAGGAGGCTTTGCAGAGCAAGCTGGCCGTCGCTCAGAAGAACCTGAAGAAGGTGCTCAACGGTCTCAAGGTCGGCAAACGATTCGACATCATTATGTTTGAGAGCATCATCACGGACTTTATCAGGGCGAAGCTCGAGAAGGAGCCGGACAAGCTTGCCGTGCTCGATCTCGAATCGAGGGGCAAGGCCCTGGCTTTTGTCGACCAGGCTCGTCCGCAGGGACAGACCTATATGCTGAAGGCGCTCGAGACGGCGTTCGAAAACGATGAGGTCGACACGATCTACCTGCTCTCCGATGGCGCACCGACCCCTCCTGAGAAGGCCGGGATGAACGTGATCCTCGAGCGCATGCGAAAGCTCAACAGGGTCCGCTCCGTCAAGATCAACACCATCGGATTTGATCTCAAGGACAAGGAGAAGGAGTTCCTTCGCACCCTTGCCGACGAGCACTTCGGGGTTTTTGTCGAGCGCTGATCGCGCCGGTTTCTCAGCGTTTCTTCCTGCCTGGGGCGGGCCTGGCGCCGGGGCGGGCCCTGTTCGGGCGGGGCTGCTGACCGGGCGGGCGGCCGTTGCCGGCGCCCGGAGGCCGCTGACCGCCCTGTCC
>CAJWMA010000384.1 GCA_913042995.1 uncultured bacterium
ACGACAGGCTCAGCAGCAAGAAGGGCCGGGTCAGCGAGCTGATGGCGAAAGAAAAATCCGAGATGATCAACGAGGTCTACATGCTCTGCTTCTCCCGCGCCCCGGGTGAAGACGAGCGCAAGCGCATCAACGAGCTCTTCGCCGGGACTCCGCCCGAGGAGAAACGAAAAGTAGTCGAAGATCTCTTCTGGGCCCTGATGACCAGCCGCGAATTCCTTTTCCAGCACTGAGAATAATGAAAAAACTAACCCTGGCCATCCTGTTCGTCGCCTGCGCGGCACTGACTGCCCGCGGCGCTGAAATTGATTTCCATCGCGACGTGGCCCCCATCCTGCGTGAATACTGCGCCGGCTGTCACAACGACGAAGAGCTCAAGGGAGAGTTCTCCCTCGAGACCTGGAAGCAGCTCATGAAAGGAGGCGAGGATGGTCCATCTATCAAGCCCGGCGACGCTGAAGGTTCCCGGCTTATCGAGCTTCTGGGCGGAAAGAAAAAACCCTATATGCCGCCGCGCAAGAAGGCGCAGCCCTCCGCGGCTCACATCGAAACATTACGCGCCTGGATCAACGCGGGCGCGAAGAGCCCGGAAAGAGATGTCTCGATCCTCTCGACGCTGAACGTTCCCGAGCTGGCGGCGGGCGAAAATATCGAGAAGCCCATTACCGCCCTGGCCTTCTCCCCCACCGGCACCCGGGCCGTCGCCCGTTTCACCTCGGTGAAGGTCGGCAAGCAGGCGCTCGCCGGGCACCCCGGAAAGATCAACTCCATCTCCTTCTCAAACGATGGGAAACAGGTCGTGACCTCTACTGGCATCACAGGCCTGAGCGGAGAGGCCTTTCTCTGGGATGTAGAAACCGGCAAGCTCATCCGCAAGTTCACCGGCGGACATCGTGATATCCTCTTCGATGCCGAGCTCTCTCCCGACGGATCCATTCTCGCCACCGCGGGCTACGACCGCTCGATCAAGATCTGGGAGACCGGCAGCGGCAAGCTGCTGCGTACCATCGAGGGACACAACGGCGCCATCTACGACATCGCCTTCAGCCCCGAAGGTTCGGTGCTCGCCAGCGCCGGCGGCGATGCCTCGGTCAAGCTCTGGCAGGTCTCCACCGGCCTCCGCCTCGACACCCTGGGCCAGCCCACCGGCGAACAGTTCAACGTCGCCTTCACTCCCGACAGCCGGTTCATCGTCGCCAGCGGCGCCGACAAACAGATTCGTCTCTGGAAGTGGATCAGCAAAGAGAAGCCGCGGGTCAATCCACTCGCCCTGGTTCGCTTCGCCCATGAAGACGAGATCACCAGCTTCGTCATCAGCGAGGACGGTTCACGCCTTGCCTCCGCCTCGGCCGACCGTACCGTCAAGACCTGGTCGCTGCCGAGGCTCGATCCCCTGCAGACCTTTGATAAACAGAGCGATGTCGTAGCCACCCTGGCCTTCAGCCCGGGAGAGCGTTCCCTCTTTGTCGGACGCCTCGACGGTTCCAGGGAGAGGCTGAAGCTCGAAAAGCACGCGGACGGTGGAAAACTCAGCCGTGTGGAGGCGGCTCCCGCCCAGGCGAGGCCAGCCGGAGAGAAAACCACTGCCACCGCCGAGAGCGAGCCCAACGACAGCGCGAAGGAAGCCAACACGATCCAGCTGCCGGCCATGGTTACCGGGGTGATCAAGGATGCCGACGGCCGGGACTCCGATCTCTTCCGCTTCAATGCGAAGGCAGGTGAAGAGTGGGTACTCGAGATTAACGCGGCGCGCAGTAAGTCGATGCTGGATTCGAAGATCGAGGTCCTTGATTCCGATGGCCAGCCCATCGAACGGCTCAAGCTGCAGGCCACGCAAAAAAGCTGGCTCACCTTCCGCGGCAAAGACTCGAACACCACCGGTGACTTCCGGCTCTTCAAATGGGACGAGATGACAGTCAACCAGATGCTCTACGTCAACGGCGAGGTGGTCAAGCTCTGGCACTACCCACGCGGCCCCGACAGCGGCTACATCGTCTACCCAGGCCGCGGCAACCGCCAGGGATTCTACGACACGACGCCGCTGGCCCACCCGCGCGGCCAGAACGCCTACATCGTCCAGCCCCTTCCCAGGGGAGTCGAGCCGGTCGCCAACGGCCTGCCCGCGATCTCGATCTACTACGAGAACGACGACGAGAGCTACCGGCGACTTGGCAGGGACTCCAAGCTGACCTTCACCGCCCCCGTCGATGGAGAGTACCTCGTACGGGTCTCCGACGTGCGCGGGCTGCAGGGAGAAAACTACAAGTACACCCTGAACGTGCGTCCTCGAAAGGGCGATTTCTCAGTCAACCTCGGAACCATCCCGGCCGGCATACCGAAGAAAGGCGGCCGCGAATTCAGCGTCAGCTGCCAGCGCTTCGACGACTTCGACGGTCCGATCCGGGTCGACATCACCGAGGTGCCGCCCGGCTTCCGCGTCACCACGCCGATCGTTCTCGAGGCTGGCCAGACCCTGGCCTACGGAGCTGTCTACCACGACCCGGCGCAGGTCAAGAAGATCGCGGAGGCGAAGACCATCGAGCAGAGCCCCTCCATCAGCAAGCTCTCATGGAAGTTCTACCACGGCCAGTGGCCGAAGGTTCCCGACTGGAGCAAGCTCAAACCCGTAAAGTCGGGCGAGCTTGACCACGGCTTTATCGATATCGGCATGGCCGACCGGGCCGACTACTACGGCTTCCTCTTCGAGGGAACGCTCGATGTAAAAAAGAAGGGTTCGTACGAGTTCATCCTCGCCTCCGACGATGGCTCGCTGCTCTTCATCGACGGCAAGAAGATCGTCGACGTCGATGGCCTGCACTCCAACATGCGCAAGACCGGCAAGGTCGACCTTGAGGCGGGCAAACACCCGATCAGCGTCGGCTTCATTGAAGCCACCGGCGAGGCCGAGCTCTACCTCGGCTGGAAGGGTCCCGGCTTCGGCGAGACTCCCCTCACCCTCACCAGCTCCGATCCCGACTGGGCCCGAGTCAACGCCAGCGCCATGGTCGACGGCCGCGAGGTGAAGCACCCCGTCAACCTGCTCACCGGCATCAAGCTCGGAGGTAAGCCCAGCCTGAGAGTCAACGTCGCGCCCGCCGGGAACGGACCGGTGGCAAAGGAAACTATGGGCTCACTGGAGAAACCCCTGGAGCTCACCATAGCCCCAGGCGAGACGATCTCGGCGCGGGTCGTCATCGAACGCGGCAACTTCAAGGGCCGGGTCGGCCTCGGCGG
>CAJWMA010000385.1 GCA_913042995.1 uncultured bacterium
AAGACCTGGATGACGAGCGGGAGATGGGCTCCATTGAGGAGGCTGAATACCTCCAACTGCGACGGGGCTACAAGGCGAAGGCTGTTGTTGCCTTGCGTGAATTTGACCGCGTCCGGGAAACACGCCTGCGGAAATTAAAGACCGGGGAAATCCATGTAAGCACCGGCATTCGCAACCGGATAGATGATATGGTTTCTCAGCGTAAAGATAAATCGGACGCCGGGGAGGCGGGGAAATGACGAGAGTGACCATCAACCAGGTATTTTACCTTCTTGCAGTTGGCTTTCTATTGGCCCCCAGCCCCTTGATGGCCGGATTGATTGAAGGGCAACTCTTCGACGGGCCTGCCAGTACAGCAAAAATCAGGGTCGAGGGCTTTGGGTCCAGCACCTGGAAGGTGCCCCTGGCCGATGTTTCGGTAGAAGTCCAGGCGGTCGGAGCGGGAGAGGCGGGGGCCTGGACCGCAACCACGTCGAAGAATGGCGGCTTCAGCGTCGAGACCGGAACCTCGAAGGCCCTGCTCTACGTAGCCAGGGCAGCCGCTGGAGGCAGGGAACTGTTTACGGGCTCATTTGCCGCGAAAGCTTCGGGCGCCATCGAACTCTTCGCCTATCCCATCAGCGACAACTCCGAAAGGGTTCGCTCGACCACCAAGATCTATCACACCGTCCAGAAAGTCAGCGGAGCCTACCTTCTGAAGGTTCAACTTCAGATTGAACTTGTCAACGGAAGCGACACTCTCTATGTCGGAAAAAAGCTCCAGGATGGGACCTCGGAAGTTTTCCGTATCCCCCTGCCTGCCGGCGCCCGGCTCATTACAAACAAAGGCCCTGTCCTCGGAATGAAGATGAGGATCTCCCGGGACGGAAAGTTCCTTGTTATCGATGAACCCCTTGTAGGCCTTGCCGACCTGGCCGCATCCCAGCAGCTTGGCAATATCAGGGGATGGTCTGTTGAGTACACGATTCCAGCCTCTGATCTGTTTACGATGGTTTACCCCCAGCCGCTCACTCCGATGGGCAGGGCAGAGGGAAGGCCGCCCGGCTTTCTTGTGTATGTCCAGGAAGGCGAGATGCAGATTGACCCGGTCTTGTCTCCCCTTCAAAAGCTCACAACGTTAAAAGAGGGTCCTCTTGGGGGGGCTCCCAGGAGCTTTGATGTCTACGCGATCAGCGCGGATTCAAGGCACGCCCCCGGAAACCCGGTCTCCGTGCCTATCGACATCTCAGATGTTGCCGTTGGAGAGGTGAGTGAAAAGGCTCTTTTCTGGCACGGCGGAACGCTCTCAATCATCCTCCTCTCGATACTCGCGGGGCTCGCGCTCAGCCGGAAGAAAGGCCACTCTATTTCTATTGATGGTTCGGCCAGGGGCGATCTTTACTCGGTTCTTGATCAGATTGCCGGCCTTGACGAGCTCTCCGCCTCCGGCTCGATCACCCCCGAGACCTATAACGCCCAGAGAGCGGTGCTCGTCGAATTGGCCGCAGGAGAGCTCGAACAAAGCCCCTCTCCCGAAGCCTCCGCTGTTCCGGCTCCGGCAATACCCAGCGCCGCGCGCGGTCTTATTTCGCGAATTGCAGAATTGGATGCTGAACCGGAAGCTACCGTGGAGACGACCCAGGAGCGGGCCCACCTTCTCGAGAGTCTGTACAAGTCCTTGAGGGGCGAGCAGGGGGGCTGATATGGCCGAGCTACGCTCCAATGCGCCTGGCGGAAATGGAGAGACTCGGGCCGTTTGTCTCCAGGGGGTCTCCAAGAGCTTTGGCTTCCGCAATGTCCTGAGCGATGTAAGCCTTGAGATCCGCCCGGGAACGTGCCTTGCGGTCTATGGTCACAATGGAGCCGGGAAATCGACTCTTGCACGCATCATATCAACCCAATGGGCTCCCAGCTCAGGAAGTGGGGAAGTTCTCGGGCACTCGATCGGCCCTGGCAACAGAGAGATTCGGGCGGCCTCCGGATGGGTTGGCGACCAGAGCTTTCTTCGCACCGAATTGAATCTTGAAGAGAACCTCCTTTTTTTCAGCTCGCTATACGGCGCAGTCGACGCGGAACATTCAAGGTCCCTGCTCGAGAAGTTCGGCTTGTACACAAGGCGGAAGGATCCCGTCTCAACCTACTCACAAGGGATGATCAAGCGAGCCAATCTCATTCGAAGCCTGCTGCACCATCCTGAGTTGTGGATCCTGGATGAGCCGTTCGGCGGGCTTGACCAGGAGGGCCAGGCTCTGCTCAAAGAGTTCATCCGGGATTACGCAAGCCGGGGGCGAACAGTTCTCCTGGTGACCCATAACAGGGAAATTGGCGAGGAGCTCGCGTCGGCAAGTATCGAGATTCAGAATGGATTTATAGTCGACGAGGTTGGACTCGACGGCGGGGGGGTGACATGAGCGGTCCCGCCCTCTTCTTCGCGTTGATTCGATGGGATTTCCTGCGTGAGCTGCGGCGCAAGGAAATCGTACTGAACATGTCCTTGTTCGCTGTCCTGATGCTGACCATCGCCCAACTGGGGACAAGCGGGGATTCAACCGCGATGAAAAGCGTCGGGCCGGTCTTTTTCTGGATGGCGATCGTCTTCACCGGGACGGTCGGCCTGGGCCAGTCCTTTGCCGCCGAGCGCGAGGGAGGCCGGCTTACCGGGATCCAGCTTGCGCCCATCGACCTGGGGATTTTCTACCTGGCGAAAGTCGCGGCGACCTGGGTGTACATGATGCTGATGAGCATCGCCCTGCTGGGAGTTTACATGTTGTTTTTTAACTTCATGCGCTGGGACCTCATACCCTCCCTTCTCTGCGCTATCGGCGTCTTCACCCTCGGATATTCCGGAGTCGGCATTGTCCTGTCTTCGATGACTACGGCCTTGAGGGGTGGCGGCGAGATCGTTCTCCGGATCCTGATCCTCCCCCTGATGGTTCCGGTCCTCCTGCTCACGCTCATGGTCAGCCAGGCGACCTTTGGCGAGCAGGTGGCCGGAGGAATCCTGGGTCCGCCCATGGCGCTCTGGAAGTACGCCCTCACCGTGCTCTCCCTTGATGCAATTTACCTGACGACCGGTTACCTTGTCTTCCCGAAGATTATCGAAGAATAGGATCCGCTTCCTTTTAAAGAATTTTTGTTCACAACAAGGCAACGCTATCCGGACAATTGACTAGCGGCTGCTTCCGAAGAAACGCATAGATTGAGAGGGCTGGGGGCATGAAGCTCCAGACGAA
>CAJWMA010000386.1 GCA_913042995.1 uncultured bacterium
AACGTAAATACAAAGGCCTGTATCAGAGCTACAAGCAATTCGAGAAAAGTCAGAGCCGTAACAGCGGCAACACTGACAATAGAAATCAACCCGCCGCTAATAAGAGTCTCCGCAGTCAGTGTGGCGGTAAAACCAAGCAGCACCGCTACCATGACGTGTCCGGCTACCATATTCGCACAGAGACGAATAGCAAGGGCACAGGGCCTGATGATGTGTGACGCGATCTCAATCACGATGATCAGGGGCAGGATCACCACCGGAACGTGCGGAAACAGGTTCTTGATATAGGTAAAAATGTTTCCCTGTTCCCTGAGGCCGATCCCGTGGTAGAGAACAAATGCGCAAACCGCCAGGGCCACAGTGATATAGGGATTTGCTGTCGAAGTATTCCCTCCATGTCCTGCCCAGTCGAGCATGGGAATCAATCCGATGAGGTTGCAGATCAGGATGTAAACGAAGAAGGTTGCGAGAATCGGCAGAAACTTCAGCCCTGATTCCCCCATGAAGGGCAGGACCAACTGGTCGCGGAGTGTATCAAGAATGGTCTCAACGAAATTTCCCCAGCGACCGGGCAACGCATCGGGGTCTCTCTTGATCTGGCGAACATAGGACCAGAAGAAAAGAACCGTCAGGAGCCCGGCAATGAAGAACAGCGCCACCTGCTTGGTAATCCCCAGGCCGTAGAGATGTTCACTGATTCCATAGAGCCAGCTTCCCTCGCTCACCAGGCCATCAAAGAGCCTCGCATCGGAGATGTGGTCCATCGGATTTGAGGCGGCCAGCAGGTTGAAACCGGAAGTCATGACTCGATCCTCCCTGCAGGAGCCTCTGCTATTGCGTCCGTTTTTGAGGTCGCAACCCAGGAACGAATAGTGCTGTCAAATCGATAGACAAGGTAAAAGCTGAGCGCGGGAAGCACGACCGAGCCGGTCAATTCCGGGTAGAGGGCGTTCACCACGACCACGGCGACAATGACCACCCCGAAGCTCCAGAGCAAGCTGCCGTAGAAGGCGGCCAGCATCTTCGTTCCATCTAGTAAAGCTGAGAGCTTTGTAAGAAAATGACTTCCGGCAACGAGGACGATTCCAAGGGCGATTCCCACGCCCGCAGCCGCAAGGCCTTCGGTTCCCTTGAATTGATTGCACAGCAAGGCCGAGATACCTGCCACCAGAACCAATAAAAGATAAACGGGTACGCGTCTCATCTCAGGGTTTCCTCAGGTCCGGCCGAATTCAAAACTCGCCGGGCCTCCGTTTTCCTCATTCCTCAAAAATCTCGCACAGCCAGAAGATTCACTGTTCCGTTTCTTCCGTTTCCTGCCTGTCGCCGTTGGAATCCTCGTCAGACCCCCCGGCGCCGGGCCCGAAACCGTAGAGCTCTTTGTACAAAGACCAGAACCCAACGGCAAAACCCAGGGCAAGCCCAAGCAGGACGAAAAGCACTTCCAGGTCAAGCTTCCGGCCGAGCCAGATCCCGCCCCAGGTAAATAGCCCGACAGGGAGGATAAACTGCAACCCTATATGGCTGTGACGGAGATACTTAGCGTAGCCTTCCTGTCCTGGTTTTTGCTCGTCATCTTGCACTGGAAGTGAGGAATCTAAATCAGGGTTCTGACAATGTCAACCAGACAAAACTACTTCTTTTTCAGACCGGCGAAAAGTCCGAGGCCCGCCATCCCGATGGAAGGAAGAGCGCCCTGCAAAAAGGACTGGAAACCTGAAAACTGGGTAGCCAGGACACCCGGAAGAGCCTGGAACTGCTGCTGCGCGACCTGCCACTCGATGGTGATCCAGCCAAGAGATGCGAGGCTCAGGACCCCGAGGCAGAAGAGCCCGAGAAAGAGGGCGAACAGCCGGGCAAAGGCCTGCAGGGCGAAGCCGATCAGGAAGGCGACAAAGAAACCCAGCCCGCCCTTGAGAAACGCGGGCGACCACTCCTTCAGGAGATCTTCATCGAGGCCCGGCGAAGGAGGAGGCGAAGAAGCCTCAGTCGCCGCGGCCGGAGTGTTCTGATCGTTGCTCGTACGGGAACTGGTACGGGAGTTGGTAAGGGGACTCGAGGCGGCCGCGGGTTCCACCAGCGCCGACTGGGGCTGGCGCCCGTCCGCACCCGGAGTCTCGGGAACTGCCCCCGGACCGCTCTTCTCTCCGGGCTCCCCGGCTTCGACTCCCGCGGGGGTGGTGTTCGTCTTCGGCGGAGCCTCGCGAGGCTCAACGGATGCATCGGGCGCTTCCGGCCCTTTGCCCCCCGGCGCGGGATTCAGCATCCTGGTAGTCGAGCCCGTCTGGGGAGAGAGAAGGCCGTCCCTCACCAGGAGAACACTCTGCATGCCCACGCCAACGAGCAACAGCACCGCCGCGAAAGAGCAGAGAACCTGTTTCCAACGCGGCAAAGAAACCACGAAGCTCCTCAAGTTTCTCAAGTCATCACCTCCATTCGGCGAATATACTAACCCCAAGAAGGTGAAACTTCAGTCATCGACCGAAAGAAAAATTTCAGCCTGAAAACTCGACGTGAGAACCGAAGGCGATCTGTCGATTATCCGGAAGTTGAATACACTAAAAAACGGCCTGTCGGGCCATTTTCTCAGGAGTCAAAACCCATGTTTCGTCCCAGCACGCTTTTTCTGCTGATCTTTTCGGCCGCCGGCCTCTGCCCGGCTCTCTCAGCTCAGGAAAAAATCGGCAAGGCCCGAGGAAAAATCAAGATCACCTGGTCCGAGCTCAACACCAAGAACTACAAGATCGAATACGAAGGAGCCATCCCGGTACAGACCGCCCACAAGATCGGCCAGGAACTCGAAGACATCCTGGTGCAGTACAAGGCGCTCTTCCGCTTCAAGCCATCGAAGAAGATGCTCGTTCGCTTCATGGACTCGGAGAACACCTACGAGCAGGTCGGCGGCAATCCGCGGATGGCGGGCTTCTACAACCCCGGCAGCGGCTACCTCGTCATCAAGCAGATGCCCTTCTACGAGCTCGTTCCGGTCGTCTACCACGAGGCATTCCACCAGTACCTGCACTCTTTTGTTGGCGATGTGAGGATCCCGATCTGGTTCAACGAGGGCATGGCCGTCTACTTCGAGGGAATGCAGCGCGATGAAAAGAGCAAGACCAAGGCGCTCAACCCCAAGCTCATCAAGCGCGGCAAGATCCGCATGGTGAAAGACGCGATCAACACCCGCACG
>CAJWMA010000387.1 GCA_913042995.1 uncultured bacterium
ACATTGTGTAGAGTCCGTGTCCACCTCCCCCGGCAACGATGAAGGACTTGAAGTTCTTGTTGATCCAGGCGTAGGAACGCACCAGGGCCTTGTCGAGAGACTGGCGCAGGCCGAGGTTCGCTCGGCCGAGGCCATTGCGGGCTACGAGCAGGCTGGAGGCGCCAGCCGCCGTCATGCTCGCCTTGCTGCCGCCTTTCACCGCGGTATATTGCCAACCTCCAGGCTTGACCGTGAAGCTCGTTGATTGTGCTCTGGCGGTGGTGCGGCGGTTCTGCAGCAGGTCCTCGAGCCGCAGGCCGTAGGAGATGTTTATCTTTTCAGGCGCTTCTATCAGGGTCTGGGTCGAGATGAAGATCTTCGCTATTTCCTCGAAAACCTTCCGGGGAACGGCGATGCCGTGTTCGATACCGATCTGGAGTCCCAGGATCGCGAACTGCGCGTTTGAAAAATCGTGCCGCTGCGCGCCGGAAGCGCTGCAGTAGCCGTAGTTCCAATAGCCCATCCCCTCGGCGCGGGCGCCGACGAGCCATTCAACCATCTGGGCCATTCGTTTCCTGACATCACCCTTGGCCTGGTGGGGTTTGCGTCCGACGAAGGTCCGGCTTCGTCTCCGGATTCCTTCCTTGGCCTGCCCGCGGGCGAGAGCGTCGAGGGCGAAGAGGTAGCAGGAGACACCGTAGGTCTTCGCCGGCTGCATTTTGGCGAGCCGAGCGAAGGCGGCGATGACCGCGGGGTCTTTTGTGCTGGCTCCGCCCTTGAGAGCGGCCGCCAGGGGAAGCGAAAGCCTTCCCATCGGATAACCACCGGGGAGCTTGGCTGTCATGCCCGGGATCTGTCCAAGCAGGTTGTCTTTTCCGCGAGCGACAGCTTCGTTAATTCTTTTCTGGAAGGGGTCGACATCCTCTGCCTGTGAGCGAGCAGTAAAGGTCGCTCCCGTCAGCAGAAGCAATGCAAGTGAGAGGGCCAGTCGCGGTCCGGTTGTCGGTTTCATCATGGTTTGCATTTCCTCAGTTGCCTCGGCGTCCCTGGAGCGCCTTGGCCGTTGATTGTTCCAGAATGTTGAGTATCCAGCTCCAGTCCGCTGCGGACTTGCTGCCGGGATCGACGAGGCCGGTAATGCCAGCGGCGATGGCCGCGGCCCCGGGGCTGCCTTTACAGATCTTAGCACGCTTGAATCCGTTGCCGGCGGCGATCATGGCCGGTTGTCCCGAGGCAGGGACGAGAACAACGAGGAGGGCAATGTCTCCTCCGTTTTTTTCCAGATCGAATTGGGAGACCATCTCTCCAATCCGCTTGTCGAGCTCGCGACAGTGATCCGCAGTAGCCGTCATGCTTGGTTCCGCTTTGAAGACGAGCCGGGCCCCCTTATCGAAGGAGCTGAAGATCTTGTTGACCAGCTGGGGTGTCGCGGCCGAGGTCTGGGAGGGCTTGGCTGCTTCAGGCTTGTTTTTGCCGAATTTCGCCCGGAGACGGGCGAGCGCGCTTTCCGTTGCCGAGGGGGTCTTCGCCGCCGCCTTCTGGCCGAGCTCGCTGAATTTCCCCTGGGGAAGAAGACCGCCCGATTTTCGCATCTCGGCGGCGAGGGTGTCGGCGGCAAGACTCGAGAGACGCGGCAGGGCGGCGCCGCAGCGCGCCAGTTTTCTGAGATTCGGCGCGCTTGATTTCGACAGGCGAAGGTCGGCATCACTGGCCGGGCGGACCCAGACAAAGAACCTGGTTCCGGCCTGGGAAAAGAGTGGGCCGTTGACCAGCAGGCCAAGCAGCAGGACAGCCAGGAAGGCAGCCGTATTCAGCGACCGATGAAAGCGAATGTGTAGCACGAACTTTACATTTCTTCGCCCTGTGGCGATGCGGAAATCCTACTTGAGTCGGGGTCCATCGGGTTCCTGAACGGCTGCCCGATTCTCCCAGAATGACTGCCAAGAAAGCCTCTCGCAAGGCTTTTTCCGGTGCGATAGCTCAAGAGGACGGTGTCATGCCTGATTTGCCGACTCGTCTTCCGGGTTACCGGAATTTTTCCCGCTTCGAACGCGTGACTCAATAGGTGGAATAGTCGCGCTTCAGGGTGAGCCCGAGGATGACTTTTCGCCATCCATCGCCGCCGGCTTTTTCTCGCACATCTCCGAGCTCGTCCGCGCTGGGAGGACGCTGAAGGAAGCGAAGATAGGTGTCTGTGGTCCACTGATCGGTGTTGCCGTCGGCAGGCTTGATGGAGTTGGCCTCATCGGCATCTATCAGGAGGGACAGGAATTCTTCAGGGTTGGCGGCGGTCTCCTGGAGCGCCGCGCCGATGTCTTTGGTGTCGGATGGCGTTGGCGGTTTGTCGTGGAGATCAACAAGAAGTGAGTTGGTGCGCTGGACCAGGCTCTTGTTGCGGCTGTGATCGCTGCCCGAGTAGAGCTGGCTTGAAACGATGATGTAGGCGATCCGCTCTATTTTCCCGCTGGTCTGGAGCATGAGCTTGTCTCGTTCTTTCGGCATGAGCAGACGATCCGGGCCAAGATAGAGCCGGACGATGCCTCCGATGTTTTCCAGCGGTACTGCGGAGCCTCCAGCGGTCGCCTGCGCCTGGATAGCCTTCCATCTTCCTTCGTGATCGAGTTTCAGATACCGGGCAAGCTCATTACGGCTTGGCGTCCGGTTCAGGCTGTCGAGGAAGAGCCTCATACAGTGGCGGGTGGAAGTTTCGTGGTTGCCGAGGTCCGCTCTTTTTCCCAGCAGGGGTTCAAGGCTGGGGTCAAGAGCCGCCGGCGCCGCAGCCTGAGCGGGTGGGGTGGTGGTGCCGGGGGGATTGGCCGGAGGGAGGGGCCGCTGTGTCCTGCGGGTCTCGGCCACAGGTGTCTTCGGCGGCGAGCGGCCATTCCATTTTCTTCCGATGAAAACTCCCAGGGCGACGCCCAGCAGAGCTGAAAACATTGTGAAGAGGACGATCTGAGAAGTGTTCCATTTTCCCGGTGGCGATCTCAGGGCTTGCTCGTTTCCGCCGAGGAGCTCGTCTTCCAGGCTGTCGCCGGAAACGTTTTTCCGGCGCCTGGTGAATTTGCGTGTCTTTGCCGAATACCTGGCCGTTTTATCCGTATCGTAAGGGGTTGGAGCCGGCGCGCCCTGCAGTTCCATGCCGCCAGCTTGCTGCGGCGGAAAGTTTTGCGGGGGAACCTGTTGTGTCGG
>CAJWMA010000388.1 GCA_913042995.1 uncultured bacterium
ACTGGGCGGGGTCCTTCTCCATATCGAAAAGCTCCGCCCCCTTTGATCCGTTTTTCCCATACTCGATATAGGCCCAGCGATCTTCCCTCAGCAGGAAACCTTTTCCATTCACGCTGAAGGCCGCGTCGCGAACACTGTGGGACGGATCATCGAAAACCGGGGCGAGATCCTTGCCCTGTAAGCGAGCCGGAACCTTCAGGCCGCAGAGACTCGAGAGCGTCGGATAGAGATCGAGCAATTCGGCAAAAGAGCTGCAGACGGCCGGTTTCTTGCCGGGAACGTGAATAATAAGCGGCACCCGGGTGGACTCTTCCAGCAGGCTGACCTTGGCCCAGAAATCATGTTCCCCAAGATGATAGCCGTGATCGCTGGTGAAAATCACGATGGTGTTCTCTTCCAGACCATTCGCCTTGAGCGCCGCCAGTACTTTTCCGACCTGGGCATCCATATAAGCCACCGAGGCGAAATAGGCGCCGACCGCCTTCTTCTGACGGGTGACGTTCATCTTCATGTTCTTGCTGGTCTTGTAGTTGATGCCGGGCCTCGGAATGTCATCCCAGTCTCCCTTGAGCTTCTTCGGCAGAACCATCTCCTTGTGAGGGTAGGGCTCGTAGTAAGGCCGGGGAGCGACAAAGGGGACGTGTGGACGGACGAAGCCGACCCCGAGAAAGAACCGCCTGTCCTTGTAGCTCTTGAGAAGCTCACAGGCCTTCGCCGCCGTTTTTCCATCGGAATGCACAAGGTCATCTCCGTCGGCCTCGACCACCACGAAGGTGTTGCCGCCCACCACGGGCCGCTTGCCATCCGGATTGCTCTCCAGGGTTTCACCCTTCCCGGGCGCACGCCACTCCGGCCCCTGCGAGTTGAATCGCTCGCTCCAGGATGCGGCATCGTCCTCTCCATGGGTTCCCCGCTCGATCCCGATCGGCACTCCCATGTGGAAAATCTTGCTGACGCGGGCGCTGTGGTAACCAGCATTCTTGAAATGCTGCGCCCAGGTCGCCCTGTCGCCAATCGCCTTGCGAGGAGTCTTGTACCCGAGCATCTTGATGGCATGGGGATAATAGCCCGACATGAAGGATGCCCGGGATGGACCGCAATAGGTCCCCTGGCAGTAGGCCCGAGTGAACAAGGTGCCGCGAGCAGCCAGGCTGTCGATGTTAGGAGTCTTGCAGACCTTGCTGCCATAGCAGGAAAGCGCTGTCGCCGTCAGGTCATCTGAAATAATGAACAAGACATTGTACTGCTTCCCCTCCCTGGCCGAAGCGAAGGAAGAAGACAGGCCGCAGACAAGAAAGAGAAAGGTAAATACTGTGCGTGCTCGGTATCTCATATCGACAACATAGTAATCCCTTCCCTCGATGGTTGACAGTAAATCGCTCCGGCCCCATTGGCATGGTTGACATCTCCGGCGAGACCACCAAAATGAGATGTCTATCCGCCTTCGGGGGCACAGCTGGCTGCCAGCCAGGCTCCGGAAGCTCAAGGGTCTCATTCATGGTGGTTGGAATGCACAGAGGAAGACACCTGCTTATTGATTGCCGCGAGGTGCCGCGGAGCGTCTGCCTGGATGACCAGTCGATGCTCGATGCCATGGCTCGCGCCGCCAGGCGAGCAGGGGCTACGGTCATCTCCCAGGTAAGATACCGCTTCGGACACGATTCAGCCCCTGGCTTTACCGCCATGGTGCTGCTCGATGAGAGCCACTGCTCAGCACATACCTACGCGGATCTCGGCCAGGTGGCCCTGGACATATTTACCTGCGGAAAGACCTCCCCGGAGACCATCCTTGAACACCTTCGCCAGGAAATTGATCTCGGGAGTGTCACCACGCGCAAGGTGGAACGATTCCCCCTCCAGGGCGCCCCGGCTTCCCGCGCCCAGGAAAGTGAAAACCCGCTTGAGGAGACCGCAAATCAATGATCCGCAAGGCGCTCCAGGATGGAAAGACCGATGGGCTCTCGCCCCTCGAGAGCCTTGACCTTGAGAAGGTCGACACCTTCAGCGGCCTGCTCCAGGCGATGGGGAAAACATCCTTCTCAGGACGCAAGCTCTCGGAAGCCTACGAAGTCCTCCTGGAGCTTGCCAGTGATCAAGAGTGCCGGCTCGTTTTAACCATCTCAGGAGCCATGACCGTCGCCAAGCAAGGCACCATCATCTGTGACATGATCGACAGGGGAATGGTAAGCGCCATCGTTGCCACCGGAGCGCTGATCGCTCATGGGCTTACCGAATCCATTGGGCTCACCCACTACAGGATGGACCCCGGACACTCCGACCCTGAGCTCTATGATAAGGGCTACAACCGGATCTACGACACGGTCGAGCTCGAGAGCAACCTCAACCAGGTAGAGGGGCTGGTGCGTTCGGTGCTCGATAAAAACACCCCGGAAGACGGGACCTGGTCCTCGGCCAGGTTCTGCCGGGCTACGGGCAAGGCCCTCGCGGAGCTGAACGAAGGCCGGGGGATCCTCCGAAGCTCCTGGGAGCAGAACGTCCCTGTCTTCATCCCGGCCTTTACCGACAGCGAAATCGGTCTCGACTTCTCCACCTGGGCAATGAAACACAGGCTTGGAGATCGAGCCTCTACCGCCACCGTGGAAGAGCTCCTCGAGGCCGTACCGAACTTCAACCCATTCCTCGACCTCCAGGAATATGCCCGGCTCGCAGGAGCGGCTCCCCGCCTGGGAATCTTTACCATCGGAGGCGGGGTTCCGCGCAACTGGGCCCAGCAGGTGGCGCCTTATTATGAGATCGCCAGCGACAGGCTCGGGGCCAGCCTGCCTCAGCCTCGATTCCATTACGGCGTAAGAGTCTGCCCTGAGCCGGCGCACCTTGGAGGACTCTCCGGATGCACCTATTCTGAAGGAGTCAGCTGGGGCAAGTTCGTCTCCCCCGATGATGGGGGACGATACGCCGAGGTGCCCGCGGACGCCACGCTTGTCCTGCCGCTCCTCATGAAGGCCGTCTTTGAGAAGTTAGACGCCTGAAAATGAACGCCTTTCTTGACCTCCCGAACGCCTCCATCGCTGAGGCCGATGTCATCCTGCTCCCTCTGCCATTTGAAGGTACAGTATCGTATGGCAAAGGAACCGCAAGAGGGCCTGCGGCCATACTGGATGCATCCAGGCAGGTCGAAACCTTCGATGAGGAAACAGGCTGTG
>CAJWMA010000389.1 GCA_913042995.1 uncultured bacterium
CCCGCCAGCGGAGCCATCCAGCGCCTCGAAGAGGTGAAGCTCGACAGCCTGCTTTCCATTATCGAGGAAGCCTCCAGCCCAGCAGAACCCCCGAAATAGGTGGTTTCTCACCCTCAAGAGACGCGAGCCCGCCTCCCGGCGCAAAAAATGGAGCGGGTGAAGGGAGTCGAACCCTCGACATTCAGCTTGGGAAGCTGACGCTCTGCCACTGAGCTACACCCGCTCTCGATGGTCGACGAGGGCGGATTGTATCACCGCCTGAAGTCGGCGTGCAAGGCCGGGGCAAGGCTGACTCCTTCTCACAATGGGCTTTCCTGTGCTGTTCCCCGGCAAAACGAAGCGGTACAATGGCTTCGACTTTAGCTCGCAACCACTTCAGCGTTGCGGGGTTTAAACACGCAGTTGGATACCTGTCGGGTCCTGAGTCTGTTGACTCACCTGGTTTCTACCCTGGAGTAACGATATGAAAAGCAAGTTTCACGCAAGCGCGATGGTTGCCCTCGCTCTCGCCTTTTTCACCTTCACCACCGCCGAGGCGCAGTCCCGCTTCGTACGAGGAGACTCCAACCTCGATGAAACAGTCGACATCAGCGATGGAGTGGCCACGCTGGGTTATCTCTTTCTCGGAGGACCGGCGCTCAACTGTATCGACGCGGCGGACACGGATGATTCCGGCGAAGTCGCGCTGAACGACGCGGTCTATCTCTTCGCCAATCTCTTTTCTGGCGGACGAGCGATTCCCGCTCCGTTTCCCGACTGCGGCAGGGACCCGACACCCGATTCGCTCAGTTGTGAAAGATCGACATGCCTGGATGATCCCGGCGGCGAGCCCCCGGTCGATGAAGGCGACCGGACCCTTGGCACCCAGCCGATCAGCTGGACCGACAACGTCACCGTCACCTATCTAGATGACGTGATGGTCATCGAGAGCGATGGGATTCCCCAGCACGAAACCGGCCCCTGGCCGGGCAATCCGAATGTCATCGGCGAACAGAACTACGAGATCGAGATTCCTCTCAATCCGGAACTCGCGGCGGCCAACACCGACACCCAGTTGGGCATCATGGCGATCGGGATCAACGGCGTGGCGATGTTCAATCCCTACGAGGGCGGCGGAAGCGTTGTCCCCCAGAACTGGCTCGACAACTGCAATGCCCATCCCTCACCGGGAAGCATGTACCACTACCACAAGATGCCGCTTTGCTGGATGGACGACCAGCCCGGCGAACACTCCTGGATCTACGGCTTCTCTCTTGACGGGTTCGCCATCTATGGCCCCAACGACGTCAATGGAAGGCCCCCCACCAACCTGGATGAATGCAACGGACACTTCGGCCCCACCCCGCGGGAACCCGATGGAGAGTACCACTACCACATGACCACCGAGTTCCCCTTTATTCTCGGTTGCTACAGTGGAAACGTGACCCTGCGCGGCGGCGGAGGAGGTGGCGGAGGAGGAAGACCGCCGCCGCCGCCACCCGGAGGTGGAGGAAGACCACCTCGGCCCCGTTAAGGCCCCTGGCTCGAATCCTCTGAGATGAACCATGAACCGTTTCTACCCCTCCAGGTGCCCTGGGATCTATTTACTGCCTGTCGCGCTCCTCGTGCTCTCCTGCGACCGCCAGGAGGAGCAACCGGCGGCTAGTGCGCGACAGGGGGCCGTCACGGTGCTGAGTTCGCCTCCGGCCGCCGTAGAGCAGGAGCCGGCCGGACCCGAGATTGAATCATCTGACCCACGGCTGCAGAAGAAAAACGGAAGATTTGCCTTCGAAGGAAGCCCTTTCACGGGCTCCATCACCGAGCACTATGCGGATGGATCACTGAAAAGCAGGATCTCCTACCGGGAAGGCCTCAAGGATGGTCTCTACCAGGCCTGGTGGCCCGCCGGCGGTGCCAGGCTGGCGCTTCACTACAAGCAGGGCCGCAAGAACGGGCTGCAGGAAGCCTGGTGGGAAAATGGCAACCGGCGCTATACCTTGACCACCTTCCCCGGGGGGCCCGAGGGGAAGAAGGAAGAGTGGTTTGAAAACGGCCGGCGATACCGCCTGATGAATTACAAGGGCGGCCGCGAAGATGGTCTGCAGCTGGGCTGGTTCCGTGATGGAAAACGCCACTTCAACTATGTCTACCGGGCTGGGAGGCGCTACGGACTGCCCGGCAAACGGACCTGCGAAGGCGGCGAATGAACACCATGTCGAAACCCATCGCGATCCTGCTCGCCGCTTCAGTCCTGGCTGCCGGCGGATGCGGCAAAGAGCAACACTCCTCACCTGCGGGAAAAATCGTGGAGCGCGCCCCCTCCAAACTTCCGGTCTACAACAGCAGGCGCATGCAGCCGGCCTGGCTTCATGAAGACCCGGTCCCGGAGGAGGACATCCACCACGTACTCGATTTCAGCCTCACCGACCAGCAAGGGCAGACAAGAACCCTGGCTGACCTCGACGGCAAGCTCTACGTCTCCTACTTCTTCTTCGCCGGCTGCGCGGGAATCTGCCTCAAGATGGCGGAGGAGCTCAAGCGGGTGCAGGATGCCTTCGGCGAGAACGACGAGGTTCGCCTTGTCGGCCACTCGGTCACCCCCGGAATCGACACGGTAACAGCGCTGGCGGCCTACGGAAAGCAGAAGGGAATCAACCCAGAGAGATGGCACCTGCTTACCGGGAAAAAGAAGGACATCTTCGATCTCGCCCGCAAGTCCTACTTCGCGGTGACCGACGGGCAGGACGATGACTACAAGAACCTGATCCACACCGAGAACCTGGTGCTCGTCGACAAAGAGAAAATGATCCGCGGAGTCTACAACGGCACCTACCCCCAGGACGTCAACCGGCTCATGGAGGACCTCGCGGTCCTGCTTGAAGAACAGGCCGAAACCGCCGCCGACCGCTGAAAAAGCCCTATTCACAGGCTTTTCAACCCGTGCGGAGAACCTGGACAAATCACCCGCGACCTCGTCTATTGTCGCGCAGGGCTCACTGGTGTTCAATGTCCCGGGTGAATACCGGGCAGCCGGCTGTCGTCCAATTCCCCGGCAAGCCGACCGCTATCCGCCGGTATGAAAGAAGACGAGCGACGCGAAATGAATCCTGAGGAGAAACTGAAAGAGCCCCGCTCGCGGATGATCCTCGCGGTCTACGCCCTGCTCGCCATCGCGCTCACC
>CAJWMA010000390.1 GCA_913042995.1 uncultured bacterium
GCCACATCATTTTCCCGGTCGAGGCCTGGTAGCAGCTGGCAACGTCGATCTTGTCACTGAAGATGAACATCAGGCCGTTCTTGATCAGCGGCGTGGGGACGTAGGCGATGGCCTTCTTGAGGCGGTAGACCTCCTTGACCTTGCTCTTTGCGGGTGTGACGGCGACGAGGTAGTTGCCGCCGCCGCCGGAGCCGCAGGTTCCCATGATCACATCACCGGCGATCACCGGTGAGGAGCAGGAGCGCATGGTGAAGCAGTCGTTCTCCCAGAGGATCTTGCCGGTTTTCGGGTCGATGCCGCCGATGCCGTTACCGGCGCTGTTGAAGATGACCTGCTCGGGTCCCCCGGCGGGCTTGTAGACACAGGGGGTCGAATAGGAGACATAGCGCGTCTTCTGCGGCGTCTTCCAGCGCACCTTGCCGGTTTTCGCATCGAGGGCGACGAGGTAGCTCTTGAGGCTGTCCTCAGCATTGCGTCCCTGGTGGTGGCCCAGGAGGATCATGTCCTTGTAGACGATGGGGGAGGCGCCGTGGCCGTGGAGGCTGCTGAACTTACCGAGTGAGTGTTTCCAGAGCTTCTTGCCGGAGTGGTCGAGGGCATGAATGGTGACCGCGTCCGGGTTGCCGAACATGACGTAGAGCGCGTCCTTGTTAAGAGCGGGGGTGCTCGAGGCGAAGCTGTTGAGCTTGTGCTTGCGGTGGGTCCGGTTGTCGTAGGTTTTCTTCCAGAGGATCGAGCCATCGCCGGTTGAAAAACACAGCACGTGCCTCACCCCGCCCTTCTTTTCGGCGCTGGTGAGGAAGAGCCGTTCGCCCCACACGACCGGCTGCGAGTGTCCGATTCCGGGGAAATCGGTCTTCCAGTTGTAGTCCTTATCGCCCCAGCTTACCGGGATGTCTTTTGCTTCACTCAAGCCGGTGCCATTCGGACCGCGGAACCGGGTCCAGTCTTCCGCGTAGGCTGAGGTCGCGAGGGTCAACAGGCAGCTGGCCGCGATCGCGCAGCGAAGAGTTCGTTTCATCATGGGGCTTTCCTCTGTTTTCCGTATGGATCAGGTAGTTGACATTAGGTCAGAGCGTTCCAGCCATCAAGCAAATCCATGCGGGGGCTCAAGGACTCGCTTTCCTGATGTCCGGCTACCTGTGGTATTCTCTTTTTTCCACGGGCGCTCGGGGGCGCCGCGGTTCAGACGATTTTTCTTTTTCAGTGAGCTATTATCCCATGCGCCGTTTTTCACCCTGCCTGGTCCTTCTTTTCTGTTCTTCCTGCGCGGTACAAATGCAGTCGACCGAAGATCTCACCTCCGACGATCAGTTCCTGGAGCTCAGCAAGAGCTACCTCGACCGCTTCACGGCTCTCTCCCCGGTCTACGCCACCTACCTGGGCGACCACCGCTACGATGGAGAGCTCGATGAGGTCGGCGCGGAGTCACGGGCGCGAACGAAGGCTTTCTCCCTCGAGTACCTCGAGCGCCTCGCGGCGCTGCCGCGTGAGCACCTCTCACAGGCCAATCAGATCGATGCGGCTCTGCTGGAACACGACCTGCGCAAGACGCTCTGGCGTCTCGATGTTCTCCAGGAGTGGGCCTGGAATCCCCTGGGTTACACCGACCTCTGCGGCCGCGCGATCTACAGCCTCATGGCGCGAGACTTCGCTCCGATCGCGAAGCGCCTGTCGAGCGCGGCGGATCGCCTTGAGAAGCTGCCAAGGCTCCTTGAGCAGGTTCGGGGAACCCTGGTGGCGAAGCGGGTGCCGAAGATACACGCCGAGACGGCCGTCAGGCAGAACCGGGGGGTTCTGAGTATTCTCGACAACAGGGTTGTCCCTCATCTCGACAAGCTCGACAAGGCGGAGCGAGGGCGCCTCGAGGCCGCCATGAAGACAGCCAGGGCGGCGGTAGATAAGCACCAGGAATGGCTCGAGAAGGAGGTTGTCCCGCAGGCGGCCGGAGATTTCCGGATCGGCTCCAGGCTTTTCGACAAGAAGCTCGCCTTCACCCTGAACTCACCGCTGTCCCGGGCCGAGGTTCGCAGGCGGGCGGAGAGCGAGCTGAAGCGTGTGCGTGAGCAGATGTACCAGCTCAGCAAGGGAGTCTTCCTCGAAAAGGAGCCCGGGCGCGAGTTTCCCGCTGAGCCTGACGAGGCTCACAGGCAGGAGACGATCCAGGCCGCCCTCGAGCTTGCCTATGCCGACAAGCCGGGGAGGGGCGAGGTGGTGAAGACGGCAAGGGATTCCCTCGTCGAGATCGAGGCTTTTGTCCGCGAGCGTGATCTCATCACGATTCCCGACGATCCGATCGAGATTATCATCATGCCCGAGTTTGAGCGCGGGGTGTCGGTGGCTTATTGCGATTCTCCCGGCGCTCTCGATGTCGGCCAGAAGACCTTCTACGCGGTGGCGCCTTTGCCGGAGGACTGGACGGACAAGCAGGTCGACTCCTTTCTGCGGGAGTACAACCGCCGTTCTATTCACAACCTGTCGGTCCACGAGGCGGTCCCCGGCCACTTCCTGCAATTAGCGCATTCGAACCGCTATCCATCGTTGCTTCGGGCGGTGCTCTCATCCGGGGTATTCATCGAGGGCTGGGCCGTCTATACCGAGCAGATGCTC
Source organism: uncultured bacterium (assembly GCA_913042995.1). GTDB lineage: Bacteria > Planctomycetota > UBA8108 > UBA8108 > UBA8108 > UBA8108. The sequence goes on from CAJWMA010000390.1 coordinate 2,611, forward strand.
GCCGATGAGGGCTATATGAATGCCGATCCGTTGATGAAGCTCATTACCCTCAAGTGGTATCTGCGTGGAATCGCCAACGCGATCATCGACCAGGCGATTCACGCCGAAGGCATGAGCGAGGAGGATGCCATGCGCCTGATGACGGTCACAACCTTCCAGGAGGAGCGCGAGGCCGCCGGCAAGTGGATTCGCGCCCAGCTCACCTCGACCCAGCTCTCGACCTATTTTGTCGGTTACCAGGAACACCGCGATCTGCGAGCGGAGGTTGAGAAGAAAAACGGCGACAAGTTCAACCTGAAGAAGTACCACGACCAGGTGATTTCCTACGGGTCTCCACCGGTGAGGTTCGTGCGCCGCCTGGTCCTCGGTTTACCGGTGGGGGACTAGGCCGGGGAGATCCGCTCAAGCCAGGCGCCGCAGCCATCCGGTTCTGCGGGGCGCAACAGCTCGATGGCGTCGGCTGAATCGTCGCGCAGCTGTTGCGGGCCGATGAGCAGCCGGGCTGGTTCTCGAGCGGTCCAGCCGGTCGCTTCGCCAAGAGTTTCGATG
>CAJWMA010000391.1 GCA_913042995.1 uncultured bacterium
ACTTGACGCCGCGGAATTCGCGCGCCTTGATGGTGGTGAGGGCGAAGCTGTCGGATTTCGAATCCAGGAGTGTCGCCCCGGCGAGGGCCACGGGAACCCTGGCGCCCTTCGAGTTCGGGGTGATGTTCGGGGCGCCGGTCACGGCGGTTCCCTGCCGGTCGCTGCCGAGGAGCAGGTCGACCTCGTGCAGACCGTTTGTCTCGGGAATGGGGCGAACCTCGGAGATTTCTCCAACGACAATGCTGTCGGAATAGATCCCGCTGCGCTCGATGGCTTCGACCTCAAGACCGGCCCTGGTCAGGAGGTTGGCCAGATCCTCGATGGAGAGGTCGGTTTCGTTGAATTCTTTCAGCCAGCTTAGGGGCAAACGCATCGCGATAGGTTTTCTATTACCTGGGGCTCAATCAAACTGTTCCAGGAAGCGCAGGTTCCCGGAGTAGAAGTGCCGTATGTCATTGATTCCGTGCCGCAGCATGACCATCCGTTCGATTCCGAGACCGAAGGCGAAGCCGGAATGGATCTCGGGGTCATAGCCTCCATTGGCCAGCACCTTCGGGTGGACGACTCCCGCCCCCAGGATCTCCAGCCAGCCGGTTTTCTTGCACACTCCGCAGCCGCTGCCGCCGCAGAGATTGCAGTCGATGTCGACCTCGACGCTGGGCTCGGTGAAGGGGAAGTAGCTGCCCCGGAGGACCATGCGGCGGTCCGGTCCGAAGAACTGGTGCACGAACTCTTCCAGGATGCCCTTCAGGTCGGCCATCGTGATGTTCGTTCCCACCGCCAGTCCCTCAACCTGGTTGAACTGGATCTCGCTGCGCCCGGTGATCTGCTCGTTGCGGTACACGGTGCCGGGCAGCAGGACCCTGATCGGCTCGGGGGCAAGAGCCCTCATCGCCCGGACCTGGCCGGGGGAGGTGTGGGTTCTGAGCACCACGTCCTCGCTGACGTAGAAGGTGTCCTGCATATCGCGGGCGGGGTGATGCGGAGGAATGTTCAGCATCTCGAAATTGTTCTGGTCGGTCTCTACGTGAGGAGATTCCCAGATCTGGAAGCCCATTCTCTCGAAGATGCCGCAGACCTCCTCGAGGACGGTGTTGATCGGGTGCATGCTGCCCTGCCCCCCGGTTGTGCCCGGCAGGGAGGTGTCCTCTCTCTCAGAGGCGATCTGCTGGTCGAGCTCCGCCTTCTGGATGCTCTCCTTGCGTTCCTCCAGCAGGCGTTCGAGTTCTTTGTTGAGGGGATTGATCTCTCCGTAGGCGGCCTTTTTGTCCTGCGGATCCTCGAGCTTGCCGATCTCCTTCAGCAGCGATTTAACCTGGCCCTTGCGGGAGAGGTAGAGGTTCTGCCACTCATCCAGTTCGATGAGAGAGGAGGAGGCCTCGAGTTCCTCGAGCGCCTTGGCTTTGAGTTCTGATATCTGTTCAAGCATTTTACGAGTTCCGCGGACGGGGGGCGCCTGTTGGCGTCCATACTATATCCACAGGGAGAGGCGAGGTTTACGGATTTTTTCTTATTTAACGCGCGACCCGCCTTCTCAGGCCTTGTGCATCTTGCGGTAGGTCGTCTTGCGGTACTTGCCGGGGTTGACTCCCGCTTCCTCGAGCTCCTGCTGGTGGATCTCGAAGTAATATTCGAAATTGCCGTTAAAGACGCGCGGCCAGCTCCTGGTTTCCTGCCGCTGGTTGTCTTCATAGATCACCAGTGAGTTGGCAAGCCGGTCAAGGAAGAAACGGTCATGGGAGATGATGATGGCCGAACCGGCGAAGGTTTCGAGAGCCTCCTCGAGAACCCGGAGGGTGGTGAGGTCGAGGTCGTTGGTCGGCTCATCGAGCAGCAGGAGGTTCGCTCCCTGCCTGAGCGTCTTTGCCAGCAACAGGCGGTTGCGCTCTCCCCCCGACAGCTTGCCCACCGGGGTCTGCTGGTCGGAGCCCTTGAACTGGAAGCCCGAGAGGTATTCGCGGATGTGGTATTCGCGTTTGCCGACCATGATGACATCCCGACCTTCAGAGATTTCATCGTAGACGGTATTCTCCGGGTTGAGCTCCTCCCGGGTCTGGTCGACATAGGTCATCTTGACGGTCTCGCCGAGTTCGATCTTTCCAGAGTCAGGCGTTTCTTCGCCGGTGATCATCCGGATGAGCGTTGTCTTGCCAACGCCGTTGGGCCCGGTCATGCCGACCATCTCGCCCGGGGAGAGCTCCAGGTTGAGATCCTTGATCAGTTGCCGTCCATCGTAGGCCTTGCACAGGCCGCTGATCTTGAGGACCTTATTGCCGAGGTGGGGACCCGGCGGGATCACCAGGTTGACCTTGCCGCCGGTTTCCATCGGGCCGGCTTCGCTCAGCTGCTCGTAGTTCTTGACCCTCGCCTTGCTCTTCGAGGTCCTTGCCGATGGGGTGCTGTTGAGCCAGGCCAGCTCACGTTGCAGTATTTTCTGCCGCCGCCCCTCGCTGCGAGCCTGGTGTTCCAGGCGCTTGTCTTTTTGCTCAAGGTAGTTTGAGTAGTTGCCCTCGTAGATGGTGAGGCTTCCGTTCTCGAGCTCGACCATGTAGTTGGCGACGTTGTCGAGGAAGTAGCGGTCGTGGGTTACCATGACCACCGCGCCGGGGTATTTGTCGATGAAGGCCTCCAACCATTCAATGGTCGCCGCATCGAGGTGGTTCGTGGGCTCATCGAGGATCAGGAGCTCAGGACAGGAGATGAGCTCCCGGCAGAGAGCTACCCGCCGTCTCTCGCCGCCGCTCATGGTGGAGACGGGGGTGTCGGGGTCCGGTACCCGCAGAGCCTCCATCGCCACGTCGCGTTGGTGCTCCCACTCCCAACCGTCGACCAGCTCGATCTCCTCCTGCAGCCGGCCCATCTTTTCGAGCAGCTTTTCCTGGGCGCCTGCATCGGTCTGGTTGGAGTAGTCGGCGCAGACATCGTTGTATTTATCGATCATCGCCTTGATGCGCTCGAGGCCGACCTCGACGTTCTCCCGGCAGTTCTTCTCGTTGTCGAGCGTGGGCTCCTGCTCGATATAGCCTATCCTGATGTTGGGGGCGTGCTTGAGCTCGCCGCTGAATTCCGTGTCGCCGCCGGCTAAAATCTTCATGAAGGTTGATTTGCCGGTGCCATTCGGTCCGATGACG
>CAJWMA010000392.1 GCA_913042995.1 uncultured bacterium
GGCCAGGATCTCGACTCCGAACCTCATTCAGCCTCTCCTTCGTTCCCCTGTGAGGCCGAGGCCTTTTCCGCCGCCAGGAGCCAGGTTCTCCTGTCGAGGACATTCAGCACGAGGAGGACATTCAGCATTCCACTGATAACGCAGAGGAGAATCCCCAGGTTCAGATGCCTTGGCATGTCCTTGATGTCGCGCAGTCCATCGGCATGGGCGGCGGCGCCCCAGATAAAGTTGGCCAGGAGGGCGCTCAGGCCGTTGCCCGATTCGAGTACAAAAAAGATGGGATGTACCTGGTAGGTGACGGCCATGAACTGGCCCTCGCCGTTGCCCGCGAGGAGGAGCTCTCCAGTCCAGAACAGCCCGAGCAGGAGGATGGCGAAGAGGACCGCCCGCGTTCTGTACCCCAGCAGCCAGTAGCCCGCCCCCGGGACCAGCCAGGAGACCGCGGCTGCGAGAATCCTGTCGAAGGTAGAGTGTTCAAGCAGCGTGATCTGATTGTCCAATAGGTGTGAAGGCATGTGTCCTGGCTCCAGTGGAGTTACATCTCGAAGCGTTCGCCGAGGTAATATTTACGGGCATTCGGATCCGCAAGCAGCTGCTCGCGGTCGCCGTGGGCGATGATCCTTCCATCCAGGATGATATAGGACCTGTCGGTCGTATTCAGGGTCTCCCGCACATTGTGGTCCGTCAGCAGGATGCCGATCCCTCTCTCGGTGAGCTTCATGATGATCTGCTGGATCTCGCTGACGGCGATCGGGTCGACTCCGCTGAAAGGTTCGTCCAGGAGAATGAGACGAGGTTCCATGATGAGCGCCCGGGCGATCTCGAGACGCCTCTTCTCGCCGCCGGAGAGCACCGCGGCCTTTGAATTGAGCAGCTTGGCAAGACCGAACTCTTCAACCAGCTCGTCCCTTTTCCGGATGCGGTCAGCGGTTGGCATGGGAGAGAGCTCGAGGATGGCGTTGAGATTCTGCTCGACGGTCAATCCCCTGAAGACGCTGGGCTCCTGCGAGAGGTAGCCCATTCCAAGGCGGGCGCGCCTGTACATAGGGAAGCGGGTTACGTCCTTTCCCATGAAGGAGATCTTGCCCTCGTCCGGATTCACCATGCCGATGGTCATTCGGAAGGTGGTGGTCTTTCCCGCTCCGTTTTTACCGAGCAATCCAATGATCTTGCCCTGCTCTACGCTGAAGTTGACTCCGTGGACCACGAGCCTTCCTGTGTAGCTCTTGGTCAGACCCTCTACCTTGAGAAGGGGCTCCTGTTCTCCAGGGGGCTCGATCGTCGAGACGGTAGTTTCGGAGACGGTTTCCTCCGGAGTCTCGGCTCCGTTGTCGGGATTCTGATTATCTGCTGTCATGATCCTCTCCTCATCAATCAGCGTATGAACCGCAGCTGGAAATTTCCCGGCAGGCCCGGCCAGAAGACCAGGAGAGCCTTGCCCAGCATATTATTCGCCGGTACCGACCCCCAGACTCTACCATCAGAAGATGAAGGGCTGTTGTCTCCAAGCGCGAAAAACCTGTCCTGCTCCAATTGGATCGAATGTGAATGACCGGCTCCATCGTTGGTGTAGTAGTTGTCCTGGTGGAGCTCGATCGCTTCCACGTTCGCATCCACGCGGCTGCCGAGCAGCCGCAGATAATATTGCGAGTCATCGGCCTTGGGCGGCGGGTTGTCGACATCCGGGACGGAAATATAGCCCTCGGCCTCCTTGATGCTGAAGATCTCTTCCGAGTCCAGGCGAACGACCAGGCAGTCGTCGCAGTTGACGATCTCGATTCGGCTTCCGGTGTTCAGCTCCAGGGAGATGCCTTCCTTCTCCTGGAATACGGGCGCGCCGGGATGACGCAGCTTGCGCGGGTTCTTTACATCTGAGCGAGGCTCATTGACCACGCGTTCGATCACCGCCGGGCGTCCAGGGGCGGGTTTGCCAGTCGGTAAACGCAATTGGAAGGTCCAGTCTCCGTCCCGAATTTCCGCGCCGATCCAGCCCCCGGCTGTTGTCGGAGTCGCGGTGAAGGAGAGCTTTACGTCTCCGACGCTGTGGCTGCCGTGCGGCCTTCCAGCCAGGGAATTGTAGGGAATGTAATTGTCCAGGGCCCGCTGGTATTCAAGCAGGGCGGGTTCAGCGCTTTTTGACGAGTTGAGACTCCACCTGCCGTCCGCGAGCTCCTGCCAGGCGGGAACGCCCTTGCCCCCGGGCTCTTTCCAGGCCCTGACAGGGCTGAGTCCCCCTTCCACGACAGAGCTGTCTGAGATCTTCTTCCAGAGTATGTCCTGGATGTAGGGGTGTTCGGGTTTACGTTCAATCTTGCCGTTGACGTAAACATCCCCGTTGATCAGGTTGATCTTCTCGCCCGGCAGCCCGACGAGTCTCTTGATGTAGTTCTTCCACTGGTCGAAGGCGAAGACAATGACGTCCCAGCGCCGCGGCTCGCCCAGGTCGTAGGCGAACTTGTTGACGAGTATTTTATTTCCGCCGCCCCTGGCCGAGTCCTCGATGACGTGCTCCCAGATATGCCCGGTGAGAGGACATCTCATCAGCCGGAGGGTGGCCATGGTTACCTTGAACGAGTCCTTCGAGGCCTCCCACTGGTTGCTGCAGGACTGGCACTCGACCCGCACCCGCGCAGGCAGCCTGGCGACCCGCACTCGCGCAGGCAGCCTGGCTGGTGTCTCGCCGAAGAGAGCCCCGCCGGGAGCCCTGGCGTGCAGCTTCAGCCCACAGCCTTCAGCCGGGCATTCTTCAGCGCAGACCGCGTGGTTCGGAAAGGAAATTCTCAGCTGGCCGCTCGATGAATTGCTCGGGACGCCCACCTCGAAAGTGCGTCCGGTATTGGGGCTCTCCACCTGGACATGCATTCCGAAGAGGGTAGGGGCCATGGAGCCCGTGGGAATCTCAAAGGCCTCAACGACGAAGTGCCGTACGAACACGGCAAGAATGATGGCCACGACAATCGCTTCAATATTTTCTCTGAAGCTGTCGAAGCCAGAACGCTTCGTCTTGGGTTCGGTCTCCTCGCCGGATATCTCCTCAGACTGTTCCGGCTGATTGCGCCTTCTACTCATGGCGGCATATTAGCATGACGTCTTTTCTTCGTTCAACGCCGCGGATGGGG
>CAJWMA010000393.1 GCA_913042995.1 uncultured bacterium
CTCATCCTCAAGGTTGAAAGGAATGCGGATGTAGGCCGAAGGATTGCCTCCATCTCCTCGCATCTCCGACAGCATGTCGATGCTGATCGCATCCTCGTAGTCATCCCCGGTATCGTAGCCAACGCCACCGGAACCACTCTCCCAGGTCTCGCCATTAGACCCCTCCTCGTAACCAGGCAGGGTCCACTCCGTCCCCATATTTCCGTTTCGAGGTATACAGACGCTGACTGGCGAATCCGTCTCAAACAGCTGGCGGCGAACCACGAACCTCTGCAGGCCCTCGACTCCCATGGCCAGCTCGACTCCGGGCTGGATCGAACCGCCATGCTGCGCGCGGCCATTGACAAGAAAGCTCGGAACGGGTTCAGGAAGCATGAATCCGGCCCGGCGATATTCAGTAATCACCTGGGAGGTACGTGAGGGCAGGACGCCGTTGACATAGCTGTCGCGGGCGCCGGTCCACGATGCAGGAGTCCGGTAATTCCAGCGCGCGGCCTCGGCTATAAAGGGCCGCTCAACCTGGTCGCAGCGCTCAAGCAGCCTGGCCCTCATCTTCGCAGGGGTCATGGGGCCATCATTGAAGAAGAGCTCCTGGATCCGGTCCGCCAGCAGGATCCTGTAATCCGGATGGTTTTCCCTCAGGAGCATGCTGAAGATGCTGCCGGGTCCATCACCTGCCGAGCGCCCCGGCCGCCCCATGCTGGTACGGTTGCTGACGCTGCGAGTAAACCCATCGGCATCGTTCAGGACAAATTTGAACCCGGTGCCAGGCCCGGTGGGGCCAACGCAGCGGTATTCGTCCTCGGAATTCCCGTACATGAACATCAGCATGTAGTCGACGTAGTGGTTGACGTCGAGGTACGGGCTGACCGCCTCGAAATCACTGCGCAGGGACTTGATCCTCTCCCAGGCCGAGCCATCCCCATCGAATGGAACCCCCGGATCCGGCCAGCCGCCTACATTCCAATTGCCGTTGATAGCCTCGTAATCCTCTTTCTCGCCGCCGAGGTACTGAGCAAGCATGTCCGCGCTCCAGCGCTCCCTCAGGTGATACTGTCCCCAGTAGGTCCCGTTCAGGTAAAGGTGAACGAACCGGCCATGCGGATTCAGATTGCCCATATCGAGCATGGTGTCATCGGTAAATCGATTGGACATGTAAAAGCCGCGCTGGTTCATGTCGTGAGATCCGGCGCGTAATTCGATGTGGTCAAACACCTCGACCGGTGAGATCCCCCGCCCATGGCCATCGAAGAGAGGGTAGCGAAGCTTCGAATCTCCATATTCAGAACGGAAATAGATCCGGAAGTTCTTCTTGTCGAAATTGGTGAAGGCTCCGCCGTAATACCTTCCGCCAGCGTCTTCCTGGAACCCTTCCCCTCCATCGGGGTCGATCATCTCCAGCGAGATCAGCACCTCGGAGCTGCCATTGATCGACCTGGGGCTGGTGATGCACAGCGAAGGAAGATCGGTAAGGGCGTCTCGCATCTGGGGAGCGAACACCTGATTCTGGGTAATGCTCCTTCGCATCACGTTGGAGTTGATGACCTGGTCGAGAAAGATATAGGTCTGGGTGTCGGTATTCGTCGGCCCGAGGCCATCCTTGAAGGCGGCCGCGCGCAGGGTGGTGGTACTCGAGACCCGGATGGGCCCGGCATAACGAGTTCCACTGTTGGCTGTCGGCAGGGAGTTGTTCGTCGTGTAGCGGATCTCGGCGCCCTCGGTCTCGCTGAAGATCTCGACCTCGAAGCTCTCATCGTAGAACCCGCGATCATGGGAGAAGGTCGTGTCAGCGACAAACCCATCGAGCGCCTCGCCCGCGTTTGTCTCTCCGGGGGTAGGATCGAGCAGGTAAGATTCAAGCTGCTCGGAGAAACGAAAGCCGACCAGCTCAGGAACCAGGAGGAAATCGTCATCGTCAGGCGAAAGGTTCAAGCCGTGAATCGCGAGAACATTCCCCCCCTCACGCAGGAGGTCAGTCCGGCCACTCAGGTCGAACTCCTCGAATACGAGCACGTTCTCGCGGGGATTCTCCTCGGCAGCGGCGCCATTCCAGGCTGGCTCCCCAACAGCGTTCCGCCGAGCGACCTCCGTGCCATTGAGATAGGCGACAAAGCCATCGTCGTACTTCATCTTCAGGGTCAGGGTGTCTAGGCTGCCGGGGTTTTCTACATCGAAGGGCATCCGCAGGAAGGCTGAAGCATTCCGCCCGAGCATCTGATCGCCTATGTCGGTTCTAAGCTGGCGGTTGAAGCCGAGGTCCCCATCGAAAACCTGGCCGAAAACCTGGACCTCGGCGAGACTCAGGTACTGACCGGGTAACGAGACCCGGACATACCGCCCGCCAGCCTCGATGCCCCCGATCGCAAAAGATGAATCGGCCATCCGGGACCCATCGGAAAGAAAGGTCTCCTCGTAGGTTTCTTCCCGATCTTCATCGAGAATTCGGACTGTAAAATTGGTAAGCCGCTCCGAGCAGCAGTCCAGGCGGTTCCAGAGAACAATTTCCTCGATCGTAAAGGTCTCACGCAGATCGACCTCCCACCAGGAGGGAGAAGCGTTGGTGTGGGTGATGGATGCATCTCCCCACTGTCCGCTGGTGTTTCCATCGATGGCGCGGCCGGGGGATCCGCCCCATCCCTCGGAAGATTGAGTGGCACGGCCGTCAAGTGCGACGTTCTCTATTTCCGCTGGCGGCAACGGGACATCGCCGGTGGCGAAGCCTATTCCCGTCTCAACCTGTGTCCAAAAGGAATCATCGTAGCCGACATCTTTCCATTCAGGTCCAATGCCTCCATCCTCCGGCACCAGGAGCCGGCCTGAGGCTCCGACACTGAGATAATTCGCCTGCGAGGCTCGCTGAGAAAAGCCATAGGAGATATTCGCCCGCTGTGGAGGAAAGGCAGGGTCGAAGGAGTGAGCGATGGCGCCCGTAGGCTCGACGAGGGCAAGGAACTCTCCGGAGCCTTCGAGACGAAAGTTTGTGTGAAGCTCTGAGCCCGCAACCGCCCGGTCTTTTCCGGAGGCGAAAACCAGCAGGTAGCCTCCGGGCAGAATCTCCACCGAAGGAAAGCTCCATCTCGC
>CAJWMA010000394.1 GCA_913042995.1 uncultured bacterium
CCCCGGATTCCCAGACATCAGCCGAGCCGGGACCGGATGGATGATTCAAAGAAAATTTGTATTCGCGCCTTTATTTCGACCCGTAAAAGGCACTCGAAGACCGAGTAATGTAACCCCGTAGAGTTACGTCTGTAAAGATAATGTTAAAGTATTGAATTGTGACGGGGGTTTTTTCATCGATTACAATTGGAGGATCTCATTGCGGCCCGGATGGTTCGAAGGGTTACGGACCCAGGCCAGGCCCCAGGATGTTAGCTGGAGTTTCCCTGTGAAAAGATTTTTGCTGATGCTGTCGGGTATGTTGATGGTCGTGCTGAGCTCCCCGCGGGCGCAGGCAGCGGTCATTACCGAGATTCACTACAATCCGGGCCTCGGCCTCGATGCGCTGGAGTTCGTCGAGATCTCTTCTGACACCACGACTCCCGAGGACATCTCCGGCTACCGGTTTTCAGGCGGCATCACCTACCAGTTCCCCGCCGGCACCATCCTGACGAGGAACCAGAAGCTTGTTGTCTGCGCCGACCGCGCGGCGATCATCGAGCGCTACGGCCTTGACGAGGACCTGGTCTTCGGTAATTTCATTGGCCGCCTCGACGGCAGCGGTGAGCGTCTCGAGCTGGCGAACGACGTCGGCATTCCGCTGCAGAGCATACGCTACAGCGATGAGGGAAAATGGCCGACCGCGCCCGATGGGACCGGGCACAGCCTTGTGATCAGGGGGGTTCATTTAGACAGCAAGGAGCCCGAGAGCTGGACCTGGAGCCCGGAGCTCGGCGGCAGCCCGGGCCGGGTGAATTTCCCCGAGGAGACCGGGCCGCGGTTCGATGAAGCGGTTCTCATCGATCTTGGCGACACCTGGCGATGGCGCCGGGGGACGGAGGCCTTCTCCGCGCCGCCGGACGCCTGGCGTTCGGCCGGTTTTGATGATTCCGGCTGGGAGACCGGCGTCACGGGCTTCGGCTACGGGGATGACGATGATGCCACGGTTCTCGATGATATGCGCGACGGCTATACGAGCGTGGCGATACGCAAGGTGGTAGAGGTAAGCGCCGCGGAGCTGGCGGGCCCGGGCGACTACTTCCTGGGCATGACCTTCGATGACGGCTTTTGCGCTTTCGTCAACGGCCGTTTCGTCGCCCAGGACAATTGCGAGGCCGGCTTCGCATTTGACGACACCGCCGATGGTTCTCACGAGGCGCGCGATGAGGAGCTCTTTCTCCTGCCGCGCGATGTCCTGGTCGAGGGCGAGAACCTGGTGGCCATTGTCGGGCACAATTTCACCGTTCGCAGCTCGGACTTCAGCCTGGCGCCGCGGTTGCTGAAGAGGAGCCTGATCATTGAAGATGAGGGCGGGCGCGGCGGCCTCTCACTCAACGAGCTCTATCGCGCAGCCTCCCCCGGCAACGGCTGGGTGGAGCTTTTCAATCACAGACCCACGCCATTCGATCTTTCCGGCCATCGCCTCACGGACCACCCGGCGCGAGAGGGCGCCTTCACCTTCGCGCAGGGAACGAGTGTCCCTCCCGGAGGCTTCCTCGTCGTGACGGAGGCCGAGGGAGGCTTTGACTTCGCGGGAACCGAGGCCCGGTTCTTCCTGCTGACCAGCGAGGGAGAGTGCCTCGCGGCGGAAACCTTTGACCGCTCCGCCCCGGAGGCCCTGGCGGAAGGCGGCTGGTCGCACCTGCGCTTCCCCGATGGCGCCGGTCTCGACTGGATCTCCGCCACGCCCACCCGCGGCGGCCCGAACCGGGTGGAGAGAACGGAGGACCTGGTCATCAACGAGCTCTTCTATAACCCGCCGGAGGACCGGGCAGGTGAGTTCGTCGAATTGTACAACCGGGGCGCCGAGCCGATTGACCTCTCCGGTTTCCGGTTTCGAAAAGGCGTTGACTACGTTTTTGAGCCCGGTGCGTCCATCGCTTCGGGAGCCTACCTGGTCATCGCGGAAGATCCCGGCCTGGTTCGCGAGCGGTACGGAATAGAAAACGTCCTCGGCCCCTACGAAGGCCAACTCGCCGATGGAGGGGAGAATGTCGAGCTGGCGGATGGCTGGGGCAACCCGGTGGACCGGGTTCGCTATTACGATGGAGGCCGCTGGTCGATCTGGGCGGATGGCCGGGGCTCCAGCCTCGAGCTCATCGACCCGCGCCAGGACAACTCGGTCGCCTCGGCCTGGGAAGCGAGCGATGAGAGCTCCAAGGCCGAATGGGAGGAGCTGAGCTATTCGGTCGGAGACTACCGTCGAAGCGGGGAGTCCGAGCTGCATCTCTTTCTCGTCGAGAAGGGAGCCTGTCTTCTCGATGACATCTCCGTGGTGCGCTCCGGCACGGCGGTCAACAACATCTCCAACGGCGGCTTTGAGACCAACACCGCGCCCTGGCGGATCCAGGGCACCCACATTCACAGCAGCCGAGTGACCTATGATGCCCATTCCGGCAACGCCTGTCTCGAGCTGGTAGCTACCGGCAAGGGTGACACCACGGTCAACAGGATCGAGACCGACTCATCTCCCCGCCTGGTCAACGGCGCCTACCGGATCTCGGTCTGGGCTCGCTGGCTTCGCGGCACCAGCCTCCTGATAGGGCATTCTGATTTTACCGCGGGCTCCAGGGGCGGACGCCCAAGCCCGTCGACGAACCTCTCTGGAAATACCCTGGGCGGCAAGCTGCGCATGACGGTGCCCCTTGCCCTCGGAACTCCGGGCCGCGAGAACAGCGCGCGGAGCCATTTGCGCGAGGTTGCCGGCAACACCAACCTGGGGCCTGTCATTAGCGAGGTCTTCCATGAGCCGGTTTCTCCCGCGCAGGGAGAGCTGGTGACCGTGCGAGCGCGCATCTCCGATTCCGACGGAATTTCGAGCGTTCGCCTGATGTACCGCGAAGGCAGTCCGCGCGGAGAGTTCTCCTCCGTCGACATGTCGGAAGAGTCTCCCGGTACGGGTCTGTATCTCGGACGGATGGGAGCCTTCAGCACCCGCCGCAAGGTGGTCTTCTACCTGGAGGCTGAAGATGAGAATGGCGCGTTGCGGCATTATCCCAGGGATGCCCCGGATCACACCCTGCTTCTGCAGG
>CAJWMA010000395.1 GCA_913042995.1 uncultured bacterium
AAAGCTCTACACCGGCAGCTGCATGAACGGCCGGCGCGGAGCTCTCATCTGCGCAATGGGAGCGATTGACATGGCCCTCTGGGACATCAAGGGCAAGGCGGCCGGGGTCCCGTGCTGGGAACTCACCGGGAAAGAGGCCCGCGACAGCATCCATCCCTACGCATCTCTTCAGCCCAATGGCGAGAGCTACGCGGAATACAAGGAATCGCTGGTGTCCTGGGTGCTGCATGCGAAAGAGATCGGCTTCACCGCCGCCAAGCTGGAGGTTACCCTCAGCGGCCCCTACAACCACAGCGGCATGGACGAACCCGATGAAAAAGTCACCGAGGTCGTCGCCGCCTGCCGCGAGGCCGTTGGACCGGACTTCGTCCTCATGGTCGACGTCCAATACGCATGGAACGATGTCGAGCGAGCTCTCAACACCCTCAAGGACTGGAAAGATCTCGACATCTACTTCATCGAGACGCCCCTGCAGATCGATGATCTCGCCGGCTACGCCAGGCTGCACGATGAATCACCGGTGCCTGTCGCCGCGGGCGAATGGCAGAACACCCGCTTCGAGTTCATCGACCTGATGGACATCGGCAAGGTCGACATCGCCCAGCCCGACGTGGGCCGCGTCGGCGGCCTGACAGAGGCTCTGCGGGTCTGTGACCTGGCGGCCGAACGCGGACGCAGGATCATCCCCCACTGCTGGAAGACGGGCATCAGCATCGCCGCCAGCGCCCACCTCGCCACGGTGACTCCTCACTGCCCCTTCTTTGAATTTCTCCCGGCCGAGCTCACCGACTCCCTGCTGAGGAAGGAGCTCGTCAAGGACGAGATCGAGCTTGTCGATGGCAAGCTGTCGATCCCGCGCAAGCCCGGCCTCGGCATCGAGGTCGACATGGATGCCCTGCGGAGCTTCGAACAGGAGTGAAGCCTCAGAAGTTGTTCTCGACCATGGGCCGGAAGGTCAGCTCGTGCACGACCAGGTCCTCGGGCAAGGTCAGAGCCGTGAGTACGGCGTCGGCGACACTCGAGGGTTTCATGTAGTCGGGCCGCGGGTTGGGCCTGAAATCGGTATCCGTCCCGCCGGGGTAGACGGAGGTCACCCGGATCCCATCCTCGAGCACCTCCTTGCGGAATACGTTGGTGAGCGCCCGGAGTCCTTCCTTGGCCGCGGTGTAGGCGCCCATCGTCGCCATGTCGCTATGGCACACGGTTGAGAGGATATTGATGACGTGTCCCCCTCCCCTCTCCTTCATCTCCCGGGCCGTCTCGCGCATGAGCAGAAAGGGCGCCCGCAGGTTCACAGCCATGATGGAATCGAACTCATCCGTGCCGACCTCCGCCAGGGGCGCCTTGCGCGGATTGAAGCCGGCGTTGTTGACGAGGATATCGATTCCGCCGAGCTCGGCCCTGACCTTCTCCAGGAACTCGAGCGCCGGGGTCTCGAGGCTGAGATCGAAGGCCGCCGTCACCACCGGCGTCTCAAGCGACCCCTTCAGCTCAGAGAGCGCGGTCTCGTCGCGACCGCAGACACCCAGCCGGGCCCCCTCGGCCGAAAGCCGGCGCGCCAGTGACCTGCCGATACCGCGGGTGGCTCCAGTCACCACCACGGTCTTCCCATCGAGTGCTCCCATCCCTAACCTCCAGTCTGTAGAATCGGTCCTGTTCCCCCACCGCCGGGTACAGCAAGATATCGCAAGACACCTCGCGCAGGCAATCACACACCAGGAACATGAGCTCTGAAAGACAGGTCATCTTTATCTGCAGCGGCAACATCTGCCGCTCCCCCATGGCCGAGGCGCTGCTCGCATCGAGAAGCTCCCCGCACAGACACTCCTTCGCAGTCGATTCGGCCGGAACCCTGGGAATCGAAGATCACGCCGCCAACCCGGATGCCGTCAGGGCTCTCGAGGAGGCCGGCATCGATCTCAAAAATCATCGCTCCCGCGCAATAACCGATGAACTCCTCGTAAATGCCTTCGCGATCGTCGTCATGGCTCCCGAGCATGAAGAATACCTGCTGAGTCGGCACCCGGGCTCGGCCGGAGCCATCGTACGCCTCTGGAAATTCTGTCCCGAGGGTCAGTCCGCCGGCGAGATCGAAGATCCTCTCGGCCGTGGACTGGATGAGTTCAGAAGAATCCGGGACCTGATCAGCGAAGCCCTCGAACATTGGCTCAACACGCTCGATGATGCCTGACAGCGGCGCTTAGTCGCTTTAAGCCGGGCCGCTGAGCGGGTATCCTCTCTCAAGCCATGAAGCGCCTGGAAAAAGCCGCGAAGATCCACTCCATCCTGGATGAGCTCTACGAGGATCCTCCGATCCCCCTCGACCACAAGGATCCCTATACCCTGCTCGTGTCGGTGCTCCTGTCAGCCCAGACCACCGACAAGCGCGTCAACCTGGTAACCCCCGAGCTGTTTCGCCGGGCGCCGACACCGCGGAAGATGGTGAAGCTGACGGTCGGAGAGATCCTCGCTATCATTCGCACCTGCGGGCTCGCTCCCGGCAAGGCGCGCAATATCCACGCCCTGTCGCGGATCCTCCTGGATGAACACGGCGGCCGGGTTCCCCCCGACATGGAGAAGCTCGAGGCTCTCCCCGGCGTCGGACACAAGACCGCCAGTGTCGTCATGATCCAGGCCTTCGAACAGCCGGCCTTCCCCGTCGACACCCACATCCACCGCCTGGCGGCCCGCTGGGGGCTCTCCAACGGAAAGAACGTCGAGAAGACCGAACGCGACCTGAAGGCCGTCTTTCCCCGCGAAAGCTGGGCGAAGCTCCACCTCCAGATCATCTACTTCGGCCGCGAACACTGCCCTGCCCTCGGCCACGACCTCGCCGAATGCCCCATCTGCTCCTGGACGGCGACAAAGAAGCGCATCGCCGAAGAAGCGAAAAAAAATTCTCCGCGGTCGAGGACGAGGAAATAGCCCCGACGAGAACAGTCCTTCGATGACCATCATCCACACGACAGCCGACAGCTTCCTCGAAATCGCCGCGGAACAGAACGCTGGCCCCCCCGCGGTAATGAAGGAGGCCCTGCTTGTTTCCCCCGAAGGCTTCCGCCTGAG
>CAJWMA010000396.1 GCA_913042995.1 uncultured bacterium
CGGGAGGTTCCGGAGATCTCGATGCTGTTCATACGGCTCTCGAGAAGAAAACGATGGGCTCCATCCGTGGCGGGATCAGCAACTCTCCCAATACCACGCAGTCGGCGGTGGTCCGCCTGCTGAAGAATCCCGAGGCGGCGGCCCAGAGGAAGGAAAAGCGCGACATTCTCTGCGCCCGGGCGAATCGTACACGGGAGGTTCTCGACAACGGGAAATTCTCCGATGCATGGGATGTTTATCCTTTCAACTCAGGGTATTTCATGTGTGTCAAGCTCAAGGGTGGAGTCGATGCGGAAGAGCTTCGCGTTCACCTGCTCGACAAGTACGGGATCGGAGTGATCTCCAGCGGCTCTACCGACATCCGGGTAGCCTTCTCCTGCCTCGAGGAAGGCCAGGTGGAGGAAGTCTTCGACACCCTCCTCCAGGCCTGGACGGATCTGGCCGGCTGACCCGTTGTCTCCCCGGGGGGGTCAGGGAGCGACAGGAAGCCTGGTAATCGAGATCTTTCCGCTCATGCAGACGTCGATGTCTTTGCCGGAGACTCGCGCCCTGTCGTGGTAGCTGTCCTGGTAGAGGAAACGGCCATCGGCGAGCTCGTATTCATTTCCATGCGGAGAGGGGTCGAGCTCGCAATAGACCAGCTCGAGGTCAACCTCCTGGCTGTCGGGATTCGGGATGTTGATGTTCCAGAAAGCCTCAGCAGGCGGCGGCTCTGAAAGAAGAGTTTCAATTACCATTCCGACTCGCCTGGCGGTGAGCTCCCAGTCGAGCTCCTTGCCCTTTCCGATGTACTGGGAGATGGCCATTGCGGGCCGCCCGTGGATGACGGCCTCGCGCGCGGCGGCCGCGGTTCCTGACATATAGGTGTCGACACCGAGGTTGGCCCCCTGGTTGATTCCCGAGATCAGCCAGTCGGCATCGTTGGCGAAGTGGGCCAGGGCAAGGCGCGCGCAATCGGGAGGGAATCCATCTACGCTGTAGCGGTCGTCGCCTCTTTCGTGAAAACGCAGGGGCTTGTCGATGGTCACTCGATGGCCGCTGCCGGACTGTACCTCGCTTGGGGCCACTGTTACGACGCTGCCGAGGCGGCGGCAGACAGATTCCAGCGTCGCCAGTCCGGGGGCGTCGATTCCATCGTCGTTTGTCAGGGCAAATTTCATGATGCTGGGGTGCTCCTCTTCGCTTTCGGCGGACCCTTTCGCCGCCGGATTACCTTTCTCTACCATCTGCGCTTTAGCATTGTGCGCCTTTCTGGTAGCGTAGCCGCCTTCTATTTACACGCCAGGAGCCGACAAGGCTATGCTCATTCGGGATCAGAAAATATTCGAAGACCTGCTGGACCGTTGCCGGGAGCATGGGTCGTTCGCATTTGATACTGAGTTCCTGAGAGAAAATACCTACTGGCCCGAGCTTTGTCTCATCCAGATCGGTATCGAGGGAGAGGCCTTCGCCGTGGATCCGCTGGCGGAAGACATTGACTGTGGGCCGCTCTTTGAGCTCCTCTGTGATCCCGGGGTTGAGGTTATCGTTCACGCGGGCCAGCAGGACATGGAGATCTTCTTCTGCAAGTCAGAGGCTCTCCCCTCGCGGATTTTTGATACCCAGGTCGCCGCAGCGCTTCTCGGCCTGGGAGACAGCATCGGCTACTCCCGGCTGGTTGACGAGCTGCTTGGAATCAGGCTCTCCAAGGGAGAGGCCCGGACGCATTGGGAGCGGCGTCCCCTGACTGACAGGCAGCTGGATTATGCCCTGAACGATGTGCTGTATCTCGAAAGGTTGCGGGATATCCTCAAGGAGAAGCTTGGCGAGCTTGGCCGCGCAGACTGGCTTGAGGAGGAGCTGGTTTTTTACCAGGACAGTGATCTCTATCGCCGGGATCCGATGACCATTTATCCGCGGGTGAAGGGAGCGGCGCGGCTTGATCGCCGGGAGCTCGCGATCCTGCGGTTTCTCGCCGCCTGGCGTGAAGAGGAGGCGCGAGCGAAGAACAAGCCCCGCAAACGCATCGTGAGCGATGATAAGCTCATCGAGATTTCCCGGCGGAAGCCCTCGAGTATCAAGAGGCTTGGCGAGTCCAGGGGGATGCATCGACGCTTTGTCGACAGGAACGGCGAGGCTCTCCTGGAGATGGTCCGGCAGGGGCTCGATGTTCCCGCGGATGAGTGCCCATCCTCGATCAAGCGGGAGGGAAGGGATCCTGGGCTCGCTCTCGCTCTCGATCTGCTCGACACCTTCCTCAGAACCAGGGCAAAGGAGCTCTCCATGTCACCGGCCTATCTCGCCAGTCGAGGCGATCTCTACGACCTGGTGAAGGCGGCCTCGGCCGGTCGGGGAGGAGCCTCCTCGGATGTCCGCGTGCTGTCAGGCTGGAGGCGCGAGCTGGTGGGAGAAGATCTGCTGGGACTGCTGGCAGGCAGGTACAGTCTCTCTCTCGACCCGGAAACGGCTGCCGTCGTCATCCGTGACTCGGGAGCCCAGGACTAGGGGCGCCGGGCGCCGCTGGGCGTCGCGGCGGTTTCCAGGATTCTTACGCAGATGATCTCGGTGTCGCTGCGGGCGAAGATGTCCTGCCCGCAAAAGGCCGGGTGGCTCCAGATCGAGCGTCCATCGATCAGGTGAACCCTCCCTTCTTCGCTGTAGCCCTTCGGACTCAGGCGGGCAAGGAGCAGGTCTCCGCGGGCGTTCAGGACGACCGCTCGTCCGCTCTTTTTCTCCCCCCACACCATGGAAGCGTGCGGATTTCTCTCCTTGGTGGTCATTCGATGTCCATCTTTCCACACCACGCTGCCGTCCTTGATCGATACGCAGAGCAGGCCGTCGCGCTTGTCGAGAGCGTAGAGGTGGTCGTCGAGGTGCAGGGGGGTGGCCATCAGGCAGTTCAGGGCTTTTGTCGCCCAGACCTTCTTCGGCCGCAGCTCCTTGTCGATGGAGAAGAAGGCGGAACCATCCCAATAGCCCGAGATGAATACCGAGTTCCCCATCGGTACGGGGGAGATGATCGCCACGTCGTAGTTGCTGGTCTTGAAGGCCGCCTTGTAGAGAAGCTTTCCAGATTC
>CAJWMA010000397.1 GCA_913042995.1 uncultured bacterium
TCTCCTACATTAACGCCCACGGGACCTCGACTCCCAAGAACGACCCCATCGAGACTCATGCGATCCGCAGGGTGTTCGGCTCGCATGCGGATCGAGTTCCCGTGAGCTCCACGAAGTCCATGATCGGCCACCTGATCTCGGCTGCGGGCGCAGTGGAGCTTGCCGCCTCGATTGTCTGCGCGCGCGAGGGCTTTGTCCATCCGACCATCAACCTTGATGAAGCAGATCCCGCCTGCGACCTCGACTATGTTTCCGAAGGCGCCCGGAAGGTGGATGTAGGATACCTGTTGAAGAACTCCTTTGGTTTCGGAGGCCAGAACGCGTCGCTTGTAGTCAGAATGGGGGGGGAGGGAGGTGCCCGTGCTTGAAGGAAAGACGATCCTTGTAACAGGCGCGTCTCGCGGTATCGGGGCGGCTATAGCGGAGGCCTGCGTGAGGCAGGGAGCCCGGGTCTATCTTAATTATTACGAGGCCCGGGATGAGGCCGAGGCGCTGGCGGCGAAGCTGACGGAAAAGTATGAGGGAGAGGCCCTGACGCTTCAGTTTGACGTGGGGGATCCGGAGGCGATCGAGGCGGCGTGCCAGGGGCTGATCGAAGACGGTAACCAGGTGCAGGGCTGGGTGAACAATGCCGGCATTAACCTGCCCGGGCTGCTGCCTACCCAGTCCGACGAGATGATCTCACGTCAGCTTACCACCAATGTCCTGGGGCCCATTTACGCCTGCAGGTTCATTCTGCCCCATATGATGAAGCAGCGATCCGGTTCGATCGTCAATATTGGCTCGGTGACGCAGGCCCGGGTAGGCCCAGGTCAGGCCGTTTACGCGGCGACCAAGGGCGCGGTCGCGGCCTTGACGCGGGCTCTTGCGCTGGAATACGGCCGAAAGGGAGTTCGGGTCAATTGCGTGGAGCCGGGACCGGTCGAGACCGACATGTTTAAATCGACCCGGGAACTTGCTGGAGACCAGATCAGGTCAGCTATTCCGCTGCGTAGGTTCGGCAGGCCGGAAGAGATCGCCGAGGCGGTACTTTTTCTTCTCTCAGACGAGGCCTCCTTCATTACGGGGGGGACCTTTCAAGCCGATGGAGGGTATTCGATATGAAGCTGAAGGAAGCCATGACCACAAGGCGCTCGGTTCGACGTTTCAAGGCCGATGCGTTGAACGCCGGCCAGGTCGAGGAGCTGATCGAGATGGCGGTGACGGCGCCTTCGGCCAGCAATAAGCAGCCCTGGAGATTTTTCGTGACCGATGATCGGTCGATTATCGACCGAATGGCGGAGGAGGTTCAGCAGGCTGTAGACCGGATCGTTCAGCACGTGCCTTCGGATTATATGGAGATCCTCCAGGCCTATGGAAGCTACTTCGTTCGGTTCCAGGCGGCCCCGGTTGTGATTGTCGCCGCCTACAGGGAGCTGGTGGTCCTTTCCAATCTCGTCGATGATGAACTCGGGCAGGAAGACACTCGGCGGATCGCGGAGATGGAGGCCCATTCCGGTCTTGCCAGCACGGCCATGGCTGTCCAGAACCTGCTGCTGTACGCCCACTCGATCGAGCTCGGGGCATCCTGTATGTCCGGGCCCCTGGTGGCCGAAGATAAGATCAGGTCCATTATGGGCATCCCGGAATCCTGGCGGATTGCCGTGCTGGTCCCAATCGGCTATCCGGATGAAGACCCGGAGCCTGTCGGAAGGAAACCAACCGCGGCGGTGACACGTTGGGTGAGAGGAGAGTGAACGAATGAAAAACGACCAGGTAAGGCCGAGCCGAGAGGAAATCTGCCAGGCCGTGCGCTCCAGCGTGGCTGAGAGCCTGGCCCTGGACCCGGACAAGATCCGGATGGACAGCCGCTTGGTAGACCAGCTGGGGGCGGACTCCCTCGACTTTCTGGATTTCATCTTTTCGCTTGAAAAGAAATTCGGCATCAAGCTGAGCCGGGAGGGGCTCGAGCAGCTCCTGAGGGCGGACTTTCTCGAAGATGATCTGACCGACGAGAACTATCTCTCAGCCTCAGCCATCGAGCGGCTGGGCGCCTGGATGCCGGAGCTGAAAAGCGCGCCGGATGCGCGCAAGATCACGCCGCGGGAACTGTATTCCTATATCACGCTCGAGTCGTTGGCGATCCTGGTGGAGAGAAGGCTTGGTGAAGGAAATCCCCCGGGGGAGCAGGCCTGAGCTCCTCCGGGAGTTTTAATTCGTGGTCCATTCCTGCAGCTTGTCTGCCTCCAGCCGCTCGAATAGGCTATGGTACCGGCTCAATTCAACCAAGGCATGGTGGCGGCATGAGGCCCTTATTTTATTGCTGTGTGATCTGTTTCTTTTTCCCTGGCTCGTCGGCGAAGACCGCTGAAAAACTCAATGTTCTTTTCATCGCCGCCGATGATCTTCGTGCCGACCTGCGCTGCATGGGTAATAAGGAGGTTCTGACTCCGAATCTCGACGCTCTTGCCGCCAGTGGGCGGCTCTTCAATCGGGCCTACTGCCAACAGGCTGTGTGCAACCCATCCCGGGCCTCGCTCATGACCGGTCGCCGGCCGGACACCCTGAAGATCTGGGATCTGCCGACGCATTTTCGGCGGCGCCTGCCCGATGTCGTCACCCTGCCGCAGCATTTCATGAAGCAGGGGTATTTCACCCAGAATATCGGCAAAATCTATCACAACTGGGGCCAGAACAAGGAGAGGGGAGATGCTCCTTCCTGGAGCGTGCCGGCTGTCATGCACTACGCCTCCCACTATCACGACACGGCGCGGGTCGATGGACAGAAACCCGGGAAAATCTCGAAAAACCCGAAGTGGTATCGCGAGGACGTTCCCGACGAGGCCTATTTTGACGGACGAATCGCCAACCTTGCGATCAAGGCCCTGCGGGAACGCAAGGAGGCCGGCAAGCCGTTCTTTCTGGCCATAGGGTTCTGGAAACCTCACGCGCCTTTCAATGCCCCGAGCAGGTACTGGGATCTCTACGATCGCTCAAAGCTTTCGCGTCCTGCAAACCCCGAGTGGCCCA
>CAJWMA010000398.1 GCA_913042995.1 uncultured bacterium
GGCTTCATCATCGATGACCTGACCAACAAGGCGATCGAGTTCATTGAGAAAAACCGCGACAAGCCGTTTTTCGCCTACATCCCCTACAACACCCCCCACTCGCCGATGCAGGTGCCTGATCGCTGGTGGAAGAAATTCCAGGACAAGGACCTGGCTATGCGACCCATCTCGAAAAAGCGGGAGAACCTACCGCACACCCGGGCCGCGCTGGCCATGTGTGAAAACATCGACTGGAATGTCGGCCGCATCCTCGACAAGCTGGATGAGCTGAAGCTTGCAAGCGACACCATCGTCGTCTACTTCTGCGACAATGGCCCCAATGGCAACCGCTGGAATGGCGGCATGAAGGGGCGCAAGGGCTCAACCGACGAGGGCGGTGTTCGCAGCCCACTGCTGGTGCGCTGGCCTGGAAAGATCAAGGCTGGAAAGACCGTCCCGCAAATCAGCGCGGCGATCGATCTCCTGCCGACCCTTGCCGGGCTTGCCGGGGTCCCGGTGGCCAGCCGCAAGCCCCTCGATGGCGTCAGCCTGGAACCCCTGCTGCTTTCCCGGAAAAATGGATGGCCCGAAAGAAATATCTACTCTCATTGGAAAGGCCGGGTCAGCCTGAGAACCCAGCGATTTCGCCTCGACCACCAGGGACGGCTCTACGACATGCTGAAGGATCCAGGCCAGAGCAAAGATGCCGCCGGAGACCATCCCGCGATCGCCACACGGTTGCGGGCTGCCAGAGATTCCTGGGCGAAAGGAATCCTCCCTGAGTTGAAGCAGCCTCCACGCCCCTTCGTCCTCGGGCATCCCGGATCAAAATACACGCAACTCCCGGCCCGGGACGCATCAGCATCCGGCGCGATCAGGCGCTCTAACCGCTTTCCAAATTGTTCCTTTTTCACAAACTGGAAGAACATCGAGGACTCCATCGCCTGGGACGTGGAGGTTCCAGCAGATGGAGTCTTCAAGGTCGAGCTCTATTACGCCTGCGGAAAGGATGACGTCGGTTCCACCATCGAGCTCAGCATGCAGTCCGGCCCCTCGGGAACCACCCCCGGGAGTTCCGTGCGGGCAAAGGTCAGCCAGCCCCATGACCCACCCCTTCGCGGAGCGGAAGAGGACTGCGTAAAACGAACCGAGTCCTACGTAAAAGACTTCAGACCCCTCGAGCTTGGCAGGATGAAGCTCGCCAGGGGAACGGGAAAGCTCACTCTTCGGGCCATCGAGAAGCCTGGCTTGCAGGTGATGGAGGTGCGCCTGCTCTTCTTTACCCGGGTCAGCGATTAGCTCCGAAGCACAGGACGGCAGCCCCTTCACTCTCCACCCGCGTCCGGAAGCGACCAGCGGGTCAGAGTTTCATGGTCCTTTACAAGGAGCCCCCGCTCGAGCAGCACCGGAGGAGCCCAGGTAGGACTGCTGGCCACCTGGTAGGAGACGGCCTTCCTGAAGCCATCGCCGGTCGCCGCGATAATGTGCAACTCTCCATCATTAACCAGCGCCAAAACATAACCGGGAACCGCCAGGAACATCACGTTCTGCCCGGTCCGCGGAGGCCCCATCCACCGCAGCTTTCCCGTCTCCATGTCGAGGCAGAAAAACCTGCCCTTATCGTAATGGGAGAGACCGTAGAGAAGATCTCCATTAACGATCGCCGAGGCCATATCGAGCGCAACCTTCTTCTGGCTCCAGTGTTTCCGCACCGTCCACTTCCCGCCCCTGTAGAGAGGTTCGATGCTGTGAACACCGCGGTTTTCTCCCCCTAGCAACACACGCCCTTTGTGGAAGACAGGGGTCGGCATGTTCTGGTTGTGGGTCTCATGCGGAAAAGAATACTCCCAGAGCAGGCGCCCGGATTCACTCTCGATACCGGCAAGAACCCTGTGGTTCCATTCGATAACCTGTCGTGTCCCGCCAAGCTCCACCAGCAGAGGCGAAGAATAACACGGACCATCCTTCCCCTGGCTCCAGACCTCCTTGCCGGTGGCCGCATCGAGAGCGACAAGCGCGCCCTTCTCCTCCATTCCAAAATGAGCGATCACGCGGGATCCATCGACAAGCGGCGAGGTGGACGCGCCCCAGTACGGATGGCTCTTCCCAAACCGTTTCCTGTAGTCGCGCCGCCAGAGCCGTCTGCCCGAGTCCGCATCCCAGGCCGTCAGGACACCCGCAATGCTCATGGTAAAGAGTCGCCCATCCGCCAGCACAGGGCAGGACTTGGGCCCCTTGCCATGACGCTCACCCCCGCCGCCAATCTTGAATGGCGCCGAGTAGCTCTCTCTCCATTTCACCGCCCCGGTCTCGAGATCGACACACCAGACGACCTCATCTTCTCCCTGCCGGGCATGCTGGTAGATCCTGCCGGAGGCTACCAGCGGAGATCCATAGCCTGTGCCTACCTTGACTCGCCAGCCGCGCTGCAGCTTTTCAGGCCATCGGCCTGGCACCTTGAAGCTCGAAGCCCATCCATCCCGGTTCGGTCCAAGCCAGCCGGGCCAATGGACTCCAGAGACCTTAGAAGCTTGTGCCTGGCAGGTTCCCGTCACCAGGAAAATGACAACAAAGGCCGCAGCCAGCCTGCAATAGGACCGGTTCATCTTGTGGATTCTTCCTGGCTGCTTAAAACAGCTCCTTAATCGGCGTTCCGTTCAGCACCAGTTCGCCCGGATTGCGGGGGATCGTCGGATCGAGCCGCATCTTGCCGACATCGAACACAGTATGAAGGATCGTCGACATCATGTCCCCGGGAGTAATCGGCCTGGTCGCGGGCTTCTCAGCCTTGGCATTGGATCGTCCTATCACCTGCCCCATGCGCAGGCCGCCGCCGGCGAAGGCCAGTGGACAAAGATTCGCCCAATGGCCACGACCGCTACCCTTCCCGATCTTCGGGGTGCGCCCGAAATCACCGGTTATGACCAACAGGATCTTTTCGCTCAGCCCTCGCTGTTCAACATCCTCCAGGAAGGCCGATACGGCCTGGTCCATGGTCGGCCCCAGCATGGCCATTCCCTTGACCATCCC
>CAJWMA010000399.1 GCA_913042995.1 uncultured bacterium
CGCGGCATTTCTTTCCCTGGCCGGTTGTGTTCCTTCCGCTCCAGGTGATCTGTCCCTGATGGATCTCGATGGGCGGCCGCAGAAACCGCTGGATCTCTCCGGAGTGAAGGCCAACGTGGTGATTTTCATCACCAATGATTGTCCTATTGCCAACAGCTACGCACCCGAGATCAAGTCCATCATTGGCGAGTATTCTCCCCGCGGGGTGGGTTTCTTCCTGGTTCATGTGGATCCGGATCTGGGTCTCGAGAAGGCGAAGAAACATGCCGCGGACTTTGGCTACGAAAATGCCATCCTGAGAGATCCCCGCCATGTCCTGGTTTCCGAACTCGATGCGGATGTCACCCCGGAGGCGTTTGTTATCGGCAAGTCAGGGATCCTCTATCGCGGAAGAATTGATGACCTGTACGCTGACCTGGGAAAAAAGCGGCGGCAGGCCCGAAGCAGGGACCTGAGAGACGCGCTCGATGCCGTTCTCTCCGGGAAGGCTGTTAAAAATCCCACGACAAGGGCGGTTGGCTGCTATATCCCCGAACTCTGAGCCGTTCCCGGTGAGCGGGAGTTTCTTTTTCCCGTGTTTTCGCCTTTAGCATGCAACTTTGTGACATCCGGGGTGTTTAGCTTAGCGCAGGCTCGGGGGTTTCTCAGGCTGGGTACGGCAGGGGGGACGCAAGGTTCCACGGTGTATTCTTTCGATTCTGTCGTTACAATTGGTGCAGGGCCAATGTTCGTGGGGTTCTTTTCTCAGGAGATTATGTAAGAGATGAATCATTCTGTTTTTGAAAGCTGTGC
Source organism: uncultured bacterium (assembly GCA_913042995.1). GTDB lineage: Bacteria > Planctomycetota > UBA8108 > UBA8108 > UBA8108 > UBA8108. Next base: position 793 of record CAJWMA010000399.1, read on the forward strand.
CGGATTCTTTCAAGTGAGGATCCTGGCGTTTCTCGTGTCCCCCTTTCTGGTCTTCGGCGCTGCGGTTGCCGGTGATGAGGACTTCTATGATGGCGAAGTTCTTCGCACCATCGAGCTGAGCTTTCCCGGAAATAATTTCTGGAGTCAGCTTGAAGAGGTCTCGCAGGTAGATGACCAATACCTTACCGGTGACATGACGGTAGACGGCATCGTCTATGAAGGAGTCGGGGTTCGATGGCGGGGCAACACATCCCAGAGAAATGCCGGTGAGAAGCGATCTTTCAAGATCTCCGTAGACCACACCGATTCTTCTCTCGATCTTTACGGGTACCAGACGGTCAAGCTGAACAACGCCGCTGGCGATCCATCCTTTCTCAGGGAGGCGCTCTATTCGCAGACCTGTAAGAAATATTTCCCCGCGCCAACGGCGAACCACGTCAAGCTGGTTCTCAATGGACAGAACTGGGGCGTCTACGTGAATGTTCAGCAGTTCAATAAGGACTTTCTTGATGAGTGGTATGACAGCACCAAGGGGAACCGCTGGAAGGCCAATTCCGGAGGCGGGACGGGTGGAAATGGAAACCAGGGCGGCGGCGGTCGCCCTCCGCGCCCTCCGCGCCCTCCGCGTCCCAGGCAGAACGTTCAGCCGGCTGCCGTTCCCCAGGGTGGAGCCGTCCAGCCGAATGGAGCCGGGGCGGGACAGGCTCTTCCTCCTCTCGGTAACTGCGGCGGCGGAAATTTTCTCACGAGGGGGCAAGGCGCCCTGACCTGGCTCGGGGCAAACCAGAGCCAATACCAGGCCGCTTACGAGCTCAAGTCCGATGACCAGGAAGATCCCTGGGCGGCGCTTGTCGAGTTCTGCGACGCCTTTAACAATACCCCGGACGCCGAGTTCGAGGGGCTTGTTCATGACATCCTGGACGTCGACGCGACACTCTGGATGATCGCCCTCGAGAATGCCTTCGCCGATGATGATGGCTACATTCACAAGGGACTCGACTACACGATCTACCAGGACCTCAGCTACGGACGTTTCCACACGATCCAGCACGATGGCAACGAGGCCTTCCGTTGTATTAATGGCTGGCGGGTTCTTCCCGAGATCGACAATCCAAACCGTCCGGTGCTGGTGAGACTGATGGAAATCCCGCGCCTGCGGGCCCGCTACGTGGCTCACCTGCGGACCCTGATCGAAGAATCGTTCAACTGGGATGCGATGGGGCCGCTGGCCACCGATATGCACAACCTGATCGCCGAGGAGGTGGAGCTTGATACGAAGAAGCTCTTCTCCACCAACGCCTTCTATGACAACCTCGAGAGCGCTTCGGGGAATGTTCCCGGGATACGCCAGTTTGTCGAGGAACGCCGCGATTTTCTTCTCGCCCATCCCGAGCTCCAGGAGCCCGCCCCGAATATTCTCTCGGCCGAGCTCCAGCTCGAGCCCGATGGCGCGGGCGGCTTCTACCCGCCCGTCTCCGGAGAGGAGGTAGGCATTCGAGTCGAGGTGGAGGCCGGTCCTTCCATCGATTCGGTGGTCGTCTACCACGCCGGTGTGCCGGATGCGCCCTTTGAACAGGTCTATCTTCGAGATGATGGGAACAACGATGACGGCGCTGCCGGTGATGGGGTCTATGGAGGCGCGGTGCCGTCCTATCCCGCGGGCACCGAGGTTCGCTATTACGTGGAGGTTTACGCTGACGGAGTTACGTCCTTCGAGCCTCCCCGAGCCGAGCTTGGGGCTGACTCTTATATTGTTGACATGGATGTTGCCCAGTTTACCCCGGTGGTGATCAACGAGCTCATGCCCCTGAACGAAACTGCGCTGGCCGATCCCCAGGGAGAGCTTGATGACTGGGTCGAGCTGCACAATATTACGGCCGAGACCGTCGATCTCTCTGGCATGTATCTCAGTGACAAGGAAGGCAACCCCAGGAAGTGGGAACTGCCCGAGGGTACGACAATCGCCGCCGGCGGATATCTGATTGTCTGGCTGGATGAAGACGGCAGCGACGAGCCGGGCCTTCACGCCAACTTCAAGCTCACGAGCGAAGGCGAGATGCTCATGCTGGTCGACAGAGATGAGGGCGACAACCAGCTGCTCAATAAGGTCATCTTTCCCGCCATGGAGCAGGACAGGAGCTGGGGCCGCTATCCTAATGCCACGGGCGATTTTGAGGTTCTCCAGGGAACCCCGGGAGAGGCCAATGGCGGCG
>CAJWMA010000400.1 GCA_913042995.1 uncultured bacterium
GGGCAACCGGTGCATCTCCGGCCCATTTAAATTCAAAGGGCAGGTCATTCTCTCTACGGTTTCGGGCTCGGGATTTTCCTGACTTCCGTCTTGGAGCTCCTGAGTCGTCGGAGTGCCTGGAGTTGTGGCGGGGCTTGCCGGAGTCGCGTGATTCGAATCTCGAGTCGTCGGAGCGCCTGGAGTTGTGGCGGGGCTTGCCGGATCCGCGCGATTCGAATCTCGAGTCGTCGGAGCGCCTGGAGTTGTGGCGGGGTTTTCCGGATCCGCGCGACTCGAACCTCGAGTCGTCGGAGCGCCTGGAGTTGTGGCGGGGCTTGCCGGATCCGCGCGACTCGAACCTCGAGTCGCCGGAGCGCCGGTTCCTGGAACCGCCGTGGGCGGGCCTCGATCCTCGTTGGCCGTGGGACGAGCGGCGGCCGGATGATCTCTGGGGACTACGACGCTGACGGCGTGTCGGCAGGGGAATCTGCAGTCCTTCAAAACCTTCAATGGTGCGGCGGTCGATTGAGACTCCGAGCTTTCTCTCGATGTCTTCGATGGTAGCCAGGTCATTCTCTGCTACGAAGGTGTAGGCCTGTCCTTCTCTCTCGGAGCGCCCCGTTCGGCCGATACGATGTGTGTAGGATTCGGCACTGTCCGGGACATCGTAATTGATGACATGCGATACCTGGTCTACATCAATTCCGCGGGCAACGATATCCGTCGCTACGAGGACGTCAAACCTGCAATCTCGAAAGCCCTTCATTGCCCGATCGCGAGCGCCCTGGGTCATGTTTCCCTGGATTGCGATGGCGCGCAGCCCTCGGTTCTTGAGCTGGCTGGCCAGGCGGTTGGCCCTGTGCTTGGTGCGAGTAAAGACGATAGAGGAGAAGAAGGAGGCGTCCTTGAGCAGGTGCTCGAGCAGAGCCAGTTTTCTTGTCTGTTGGACGGGATAGAGCGCGTGTTCGATGGTCTCGGCGGGCTTGGAGTGTGCCAACTCGGCAACCAGTGGGTCGACGAGGATCTGGTTTGTCAGCTTGCGGAGATCCTTTGGCATCGTCGCGGCGAACAGCAGGTTCTGCCGTTTTTTCGGCAGGTTGGATATGATCCGCCGGATATCCGGCAGAAATCCCATGTCGAACATGTGATCAGCTTCATCGAGGATCAGCGTGTCAATCTTTCCGACCTTTACCTCGCCGCGCTGGAACAGATCAAGGACTCGTCCCGGGCAGCCGACGACAATCTCAGGTCTTTTCCTGAGCGTTTGAATCTGGGCGTGGGCAGAGACTCCTCCGTAGACAGTGACGGTCCGGATTCGGGTTCCTCTTGCGAGGGTCCTGATCTCTTTATCGATCTGGATCGCCAGTTCCCGCGTCGGAGCGAGGATCAGGGCGCGTGGTCCAGGTCCGGGTTTTTCCAGCAGACGCTGGAGAAGGGGAAGCCCGAAGGCGGCTGTCTTTCCGGTTCCGGTCTGCGCGAGTCCAAGGACATCGCGGCCGGCAATTACCGCGGGAATGGCCTCCGTCTGGATCGGACGCGGTTCATCGTAGCCAGCTTTACGGAGTGCGTTCAGGAGGGCGGGGTCGAGGTTAAATACGTCGAACCCAGCCGCGTTTGAGGCGGTTGGAGAATTCATCTGCTCTCTTTCGTGGAGCCCGTGGTCGCTCGCCGGAGTTTTTTCCGGGAGCCGGGACAGTTGCGCCGAGCCGCCACAACAGTCGAGGGCAAGGAGAAGTCTGAAAAGTTGCGGCGCGATCCTGAAACCAGATCCTGTTGTGCGCCGTAAAATAGAAGTGTCCGGTCTTGACCGGATTGCGAAGTATAGGGTCCGATCTCAGCCGATGCGAACTCTATCTGACCCAGACGCGAAATATGTCTAAAAACAGTTCTTATGGGAACTCGCCGGGGTTTGGCTGGTGAACGGAGGGAGTAGAAGTGGCGTTTCCGCGTCATTGAAGGAACTCTTTGCCAGTGCTAATCTCAATACGCCAGGAGGTTTCTACACTCATTGTTCAACTTCAGGAGCCAGGGTACCTGTTCATGCTTTCACTGCCCCGATTCAGCTTTTTGGCCCTGCTCGGGATTCTGCTCACCTGCAGGCTGCCGGCGGAGGAAGCACCCTCCCCGGAGCTCCTGGCCGGGCATCCCAGGTTCTCGTACGAAGATGTAGAGAATATTGCCGAGATGGAGGAGGCCCTGCGGAAGTCGCTGGTCGCTCATGAGCGCTATTCCTTCTCGCGCAGTTGGTGGAAGTGGGATCGCCTGCGGGCACGGTTTGTCGATGGCGGGCGAAAGGACAGGAACGCGCTGCGGATCTTGAGAGCCGTCCTGAGGGGGTTGATTCTCGACTGGTACGCCAAGGCCGAGGCGAAGGGTGAGGGAGACATGTTCTACATCTTTTTCACCACCAACAGCGGCAACAAGGTCTCGAGGAAGGCAGAGGATGGCCGGACCCTCAAGCGAGACTTCCACGGCGGCGGCTACCACGGAGGCTGGGGCGGAGCATCTAGAATGAGAATCTACGAGGAACTCTCACGGCAGAAGATGCTCACCGCCGCGGAGGAGGAGCTCTTCCGAAAAATTGTTTACCAGAGCCTGGAGCCGAGGTTTCTCGATTTCAAGAAGGGCGCGCAGTCAGCCAACAACCACTCCTACGGCAACGGCGGAGGGGTCGCCCTCGCGCTGAAGCTCTTTCCCGATGCGCCGCAGGCCGGGGCGGCCCGCGCCTGGCTCGACCGGATCTGGGCCAGCCTCTCTGATTTCGGCGACTGGAAGGAATGGACCTACTATCCCTACGGCCCGATCTTTCTGCACGGACTGCTCGATGTCGCCGAGTCTACCGGCAGGATCGAGAGCGACAAGGTGCTGATCAACGCGGTGGGGCGCCGGGCACTCGCCTTCATCCACGGCGGCGGGGTACGGGGAAATCCGAACTCCGGTGCGCGCGTGCGCAAGGACCAGTCAACGGTCTATGCCGACCCGTGGAATGTCGGCTATTACAACGTCGAGACATCGAG
>CAJWMA010000401.1 GCA_913042995.1 uncultured bacterium
AGATGTTTGTTCCCGGATCAAAGACCTCGATGCTGGTTTTGCCGTCAGCCTCGCCGCGGCCTACGGCTCCGGGGAACTTGGTGTCGGGCGCCAGCCCTGAGACAGCGCTCAGGGTTTCCAGCCCGGCGGTAATCATGTACATGTCATCGCTGCCTCCCCAGACGTTGTCCGGGCCGGCAAGCCTGCCGACGGCGTGGTCCGCGCGGCCGCGCTGTGAGGCGAGGCGGGCGGGCGTGGCGTCTGAATCCCTGAGGGTGAGGGATACGAATGAATTGTCGTTGGGTGAGAAGACCTCGACATCACGGGTCGAGGGATAGCGGGCCTCCTGGGTTTCAGCTCCAGGGGTTCCCGGCTTAACGGCGGGGTTGACCACGGTTACGTTCGTGAGGGTCTGGCCCCCGGTGACAATCAGGTTGCCGTTGGGAAGGACGTTGACGCGGTGACGGAAGCGGGGCTGGACCATCTCACCTTCGACAAACTCCGATTGCCGGGTGTTGGGGTCAAAGAGCTCGGCCCTGGCGACGACCTCTCCGGCAGCCAGGTTGGTGGTTCCGCCAATGATCAGGAACCTGCCGCTGGGCAGCTCCGTAATGGTGTGCAGGATGCGGGGGCCGCTGAGCATGACGATTGGATTGCCTTCGATGTCGCTATCGACCCAGAGGCCGGTCTCGGTCTCGACGACGGGCGCGTTCTGGTCAAAGGTCGACTGGTCGAAGAACTCGATGGAGTCAAGCGAAGAGAGCCCGCGTTCGTCTGAGCCGCCAATCACGAAGGCGAGACCGCCAGTGTGAGTTTTTCCCTCGTGCATGTAGCGGGGAGTGTTCAGCTCGCTGGTCTGCTTGTAGGGCAGATAGTTGTTGTTCTCATCAAACTCTTCCAGGGGCGGAGCCGACTGCAGCAGGTTTGAGATGCGGGACCTGGGAGTGCCAAGATCGCAGCCTCCTGAGGCCGTCACAATGATCAGGCCGCAAAGACAGCAGACGAGCCCATAGAGGGCTTTTTCAACCTGTCCGAATTTTATTGATCTCAAGGTTTCTCCATTTACGGCTTGAGCGCCGTTATCACTAGAGTGCTTCATTTCTCAGCCTTGTTTTTCGGCTTTTCTATTTGGGAGAGCTCTTTTCCCTGGAACGAGCTCAGAAAAGGATTTTGCTGTTCAAGAGATTGTTCACGAGAGACGGAGAGTTCCCGATTCCAGATACATTAAATATACAGTAACAGTCGATATGACCCAACATTCAGACCAATCGGCAAACAGGGTCACCTTTATGTATCGCAAAAAATGTTCCAAGAGAATATTTTGCGCAGTTATTTCCCGACTTCCAAGAGTGGGTCATAACTATTTTTTATTAATAGACTTAGAGCCTTTCCCAACAAACCTGAACAGGCCACTGTTTCAGGACACCCCCAACAGCAATAACTGATTGGGCGTTTGGGAAACACATTAACCAGCTATTTTACAGGTAATTAAGGTCTTAGAATACCCTCTTTTTGCAGCTGCTGAAGAGACTTTACCGGACGATGGAGGAGCTTTCAGTCTCCTCATCCGCCACGCTTGCCGCCACCGAAGGTATTGGTTCTTCCACCAGAGGGCAGGTTGTTCTTCAGGGCGTTGATAGCCTTGTCCCTGATACCAGGCGCGGGATTGCGTCCGCCGCGTCCCTGGCCTCTTCCAGAGCCTCTCCCGGGGCGCTCAGCGAGCTTGTCACGCAGGGAACCCTTGCCGCGTTCTCCTCCGCGGCCCTTCTTGGTCAGATCGGCTCCAAAGGTATTCACTGCGCCGTCCTGCCCGCCGTCGCCCGCTCTGCCGCCGCCCGCTCCGCCTTCGCCTGCCAGCGCCTCATCATCGATCGGCAGGGCCAGGCGTTTTGAGGCCAGCAGGGGGACAAGGGTGGTGAACTTTCTTACCACTGGCTGGTCATTCCGTTCGTTCAGCTTGTTACCGGTACCGGAGTAGATTTCCAATTGGATCCGAACAGCTGTGGGTATCGGCGCGGCCTGCTGCTGGACCTCGCCCAGCAACTCCTCGTCGCCTTCAGCGGCGGCAGGATTGCTGACCGTGGGGATGTTGCCGCTGCGAAGATCGTCCTGCTCCTGCTGCTGGAGCCGCTGCTGCTCCTCGATGGCCGCCACCGAGTCCCAGTCGGTAAACCACTCGTATCCATCGAAGAACTCGATGTTCAGTGATTTCACCTTGTCGTAGACATTGTAATTCAGTCCCGGGGCGTTGGTGATATCCTGCCGGCCGAACTCGACAATCTCTTTTCGGTAGAGCGTGTAGGCCGAATTCTGGTTGGCCTCGAGCCGGTAGCCGACCATGGTCAGTGTGCGAATACTTTCCCAGTCAGCAAGGTCTTCCTCCCTGGGAGTAGGGTCGACCGTGGTGACGAAATAGAGCGAGTCCGCGTCGCCATCCTGGCCGGGGTTGTCCAGGCCGACGAAGACCTGGTTGTCGAGCGCCTCGGTACAGCCCTTGAATACGGCGCCGGCAAGATCCCTGCGCATCAGGGTGAGGATCCCTTCGCCGACCTTCTCGGGGACGCTGAGCTCCTCGACCTTTCTCTCGGTCTCGATGCAGTTGAGGAAGATGTTGTAGGCGGTAACCAGGACGACGACCAGCATCGCCATCACGATCACGATCTCCATGAGGGTGAAGCCCTCCTGGAGGCCGCCTCTGGGCTTGCGTTCCTGGGTATGACTCATCGTCCTGCTCCTGTATTGACCGCCGGGAGACCTTCATTAGTATAGTTCGGATCACCGTAAAGCAATGACTCCATCCCGTTATCGAAGAGGTATTCCTGCTCTTCGTACCAGGCCTCGTTGGGAAAGGTCCAGATCGTGTACTGGTAGCTCGAGCCGTTGCCGAACTGGTCAGAGCCGCCGCTGTCGTTCGCGGCTCCCTCGATCTGGATCGGCACCTCGACATTGATCGTATACTCGAGGACAACCTGTTCACCCTGGCTTCTTGGCTGGGGCGG
>CAJWMA010000402.1 GCA_913042995.1 uncultured bacterium
ATTTTCTGGGGGCTTGTCTGGGGCGAGGTAGGTGGCTGGGAGGGAACGCGCGAAAAGCTCGAGGCGCACGATCCTGAGGTGGCCGCTGAAATGCTGCATGTCGGCCATGACACGGTTGAGCGCAAAGAGGTGGTTAATAGGACAGGTCCAGGCGCCGGGCCTGATCCCCATGAGGCGAAAGCGAGGTTTATCGAGGGCTACAAATACAACAAGGAGACCGAGAGCTTCGAGCGCCGTTCCCCGGTCTGGCTCGTCGTCCTGGCCTTCATCATCCTTGGCATCGGCTACTCGGTGGTGAACCATACCCAGTGCATGCGCCTGCTCGGCTCGCGCAGTGAATGGCACCTGAAAATGTCCGTCTTCGCGGCGGGCCTCATCCTGGTGGTGATGTCTTTCTTCAATCTCTCGATGGGGGTCATGGGCCGTGCTCTCCACCCCGTCGTTGACCTGCTGCCGGGCGGAAAAAACGACGCCATCTATCCGTTCATGGTCAGCGAGCTGGCTCCGGAGTTCCTCAAGGGAATCGTGGTAGCCGGGATTCTCGCGGCCGCCTTGTCGACCTTCGATTCCATCGGCTCGACGCTCTCGGCGCTCTTCACCCGTGATATCTACGCCCGCTTTATTGTGCGGGATGGGGATGACAATCATTACCTGAAGGTTGGCCGGTGGGTTACACCGCTGGTCATCGGCGGCTCGTTTCTCTATATCTTTCCCTACGATTTTCTCGCTGAGGGAATGGTCAGCTACTTTCTCAGCATCAGCAGTGTCTTCGTGGTGCCCCTGCTGACGCTTTATCTCATGGGCCGGTTTACTTCGGTTCATCGGCGAAGCGGTGTGGTCGGGCTTTGTGTTGGCGGAGCCTATGGGCTGGCGCGGCTGTGGATTGACAGCCAGGGTGTCTATCTCGCCTTTTTCCTGACGAACAAGTACGCAGCCTATTCCTACAGCATGCTCATCACAGCGGCTTCGATGGTGGCGGTGTCGCTGGTGCTCGGCTGGGAAAAGAAGGGCGAGCTGCGTACTGTCGAGGTTGACGGCTGGCTTGGCAGAAGCCAGGAGCAGGCAAGACATGAGCTGTCGGCTTCTCAGTCTGGGGAGGCCTCCAGCTCCCGGCTGCCGGCGGTTCTCGCGTTGCTGGTCCTCGCCCTCGGTTGCATCCTGAGCTTCGTGATCTTCTGGTAGACATCCCTGCTGCCCGCCACGGCGGGCCGGGGTATACTGTCGGTTCTGTTGATTTCCTCCACAAACCCATCGAGCGAGAACATGAAACACGCATTCTTCGTCCTTGTCCTGGCGGCCGTCACCTCTCTGGCGACCGCCGCTGACCGGCCGAACATCCTCATCATCCTGACCGATGATATGGGCTTCTCCGATCTCGGCTGCTTCGGCGGCGAGATCGACACGCCGAATCTCGACTCGCTGGCAATGGGCGGACTGCGCTTTACCGAGTTTCACAACACGGCGAGGTGCTGGCCGACCCGGGCGACGCTCCTGGGCGGGCGCTACAGCGACCGTCTCGGCCCCTCGCAGGTCACCATCGCCGAGGTCCTGAAGCCGGCCGGCTACCAGACCGCCATGGTGGGCAAGTGGCACCTGGGAATGAATCCCCGCAAGGATGGACCGATTCAGCGCGGCTTCGATGATTTCTACGGCACGATGACCGGCGCCGGCTCCTTCTGGGACCCGTATACCCTGACCCGCAACACCGATCCGATCGACGCGGTGGAGGAGGAGGGAGAGAATTACTATTACACCGATGTCATCGGCAGGGAGGCCGTCCGCCAGATCGAGACCTTCGCGAAGAACAAGGACAAGCCCTTCTTCCACTACGTCGCCTTCACTGCGGCGCACTGGCCGCTGCACGCTCCTGAGAAGACCATCCAGAAATACATCCCGCGCTACCAGGGCGGCTGGGAGGAGCTTCGCGCGGCGCGCTACAAGCGCATGCTCGAGATGGGGATCATCGACAAGGAGCGCTGGCCGCTTCCCGCCACCGAGTGGAACGTCAAGAAGTGGAAAGATATCGATCACAAGGAGTGGCGCATCCGCAACATGGCGATCTACGCCGCCATGGTCGATCACATGGACCAGGCGGTCGGTAAGATCGTCGCCGCGCTGAAGCGCACCGGCGCCCTCGACAACACCCTGGTCATCTACTTTCACGATAACGGAGCCTGCCCGGAGCATCTTGGCGGCAATGGCTACAATACGGCCAACAATGTTCTCGCCAAGGCGAAGAAGGCCGGCAAGAAGGTCTACGTCGGCGATCATTTCAACGTCATGATGGGCGGGCCTTTGACCTACGGCAGTGTCGGCCAGAACTGGGCCCACTCGCAGAACACCCCGCTTCGCCGCTACAAGATGAATGTTCACGAGGGCGGAGCCTGCACCCCGGCGATTGTTCACTGGCCGAAGGGCCTCAAGCACAAGCCGGGCTCGATCACCCTGCAGCGTGGTCATGTTGTCGATATGATGGCCACCTGCATCGAGCTGGCGGGGGCGAAGTATCCCGCCGAGCGCAATGGCCGCAAGGTCGACCCGCACGAGAGCCTGAGCCTGCTGCCGGTCCTCACCGGCGGAAAGCAGCCGCGCGACCACGCCTATATTTTCAACCATGCCGGCACCCACGCGGTGATCAAGGGCGACTACAAGCTGGTGCGCGAAGGCAGGAAGAGGCCCTGGTATCTCTACAACCTGGCGAAGAACCGCACCGAGACGATCAACCTGGCCGAGAAAGAGCCATCACTGGTGAAGGACCTGGAGAAGATCTGGGAAGCTCGCTGGGGAAAGAAAAAGAAGTAGGCGCCATGAATCTATCCAGTCCGCTGCGAACCTTTCTTCTATGCGCCCTGGTGGCAGGAACCACGGGGGGGCTGCGCGCCGCGCCGCGGCCGAATATCATCTTCTTCCTCTCCGATGACCATCGCTGGGACCGGCTGGGCTGCGCCGG
>CAJWMA010000403.1 GCA_913042995.1 uncultured bacterium
CCGAAGGAATGGGCGCGGGCCGGGTTGCGGCTCATGGTGTCGAGAATCTGGTGGTAAACTGCCGATTCGCCTTTTCGCTTGCCGGAGGTGATCGAGCTGACGACCGAGGCGTACTGGTCGATGGTTTTTCCATCGCGGGCAACCCGGTTGGCGCATTGCTCGACCAGGTCTGCGTTTTTTCCAAACAGCCCGGTGATAAAGATGCCTTCCTCCCCGGCGGGAAGGGGCTGGGAGCAAAGGGCGGCCAGCAGCGCGTCTTTTTTCGCGGGCTCAGCAGCGGCCTTGTATTTGCTGAGCAGAAGCTTGCCGATCGAGGGGTGGCTTGCCTGTTTCAGCAATTCGAGGACGCTCTTGCGGCCGGCTTCATCCTTGGCGTTGTTGTAGAGGCGGACCAGGATGGGGCCGGCCTGCTTTGAATTCCTGATAGATGCCAGGATATGCCCGGAGAGCTGGCTGCCGGGCACGACCCGGTCGGCGAGGCCGCCCAGTCCGTCTGCGTGGCGCTGGGCAATCTGGTTCAGTACGGTTCCCCAGAAGCCCTTGAACTGGCGTCCCTTGCCCTGGAATTGAGAGAACCAGCCCTTCTGCGTTGTTGCCAGCCAGTTGGCAAAACGGGCGGATTCCTGGTCGTTCCAGCCGGAGGGGATGTTCGCCATCATCCGGGCGAGATGGAACTGGGTGACCGGGTCTTTTTCCGTTTCGAGCATGGCCAGCAGCGGCGCGAAGGCGGCGGGGTCCTGGTAGGCGCTGAGGACCCTCGCCTGCTCCCACCTGATCTCGGAGTCGGCATCCGGATAGCCGGTGAGCAGGTAGGGGGTAACCCTGGCCGCGAGCTCCTTGTTTTCCGCCACCTGGGTCTTGAACAGGTTCAGGACGCGGAGGAAGTCGAGGCGGTCTTCTTTCTGCGCCGGGGGTTTGGCAAGCAGGCGTTCGACAACCTCCTGCACATGCGGCGCTTCAGGGCTTTCGCGCCTGATGTTTCCCGAGACAAGGGCTCGCATCCAGACCCTCGCAGACTTGTGCTGGAGAGCATCCTGGATGAATTCTTTTGTGGGGCGATGGGCTAACGCCGTCATGGCGGCATAGCGAACGAATCGGTCTTCGTCATCGAGTCGGGAGATCAGCTTGCCGCTGGCGGACTCGGTCCCAAATCGTGAGAGCGCTTCGGCGGCTCTTCGCCTTACAAAGGGAGCCTTGTCCTCGAGCAGCTCAAGGGCCATCGGTACCTCTTTGAGGTCTCCACGGATTCCGATCAGCCAGGCGGCCTGGGCCCTGACCTCGATGGCCGAGTCCGCCGCAAGGCTGTTGATGAAGGCGGCTGAAAGCGTTTTGAATCCAGGTGAGAGCAGGCGAATAGCCCTGAGCCTCTGGCGTGTCTTTCGTCCCTTGTCGAGCGCTGCGGCGCGCAGCTTATCGTTGATTCCAGCCCCTATTTTCTTCCTGGCCGCTTCTTCGCGAAGTCTGCACCATTCGGACATCGGTTGCGGCAGGGCAAGAAGTCCGTCAATGGTGGCCTCGGCTGGCCCTGCGGCAGGGGAGATAGGCTTGATGGCCGGCTTTTCGGCCGGGTCGTAGAAGATTCTCCAGACCCCCTGGTTATGGTCGGTCAGCAGGATGCTGCCGTCAGGGGCGACGTCTACATCGACCAGGGCGAAATTGATTCGGCCACCCTTGTGATCCTTCGCTCCCTGCTTGGCTTGGGCGAAGACCGTCATCTTCGCCTTCCAGGTCGCCCCATCCCGGTCGAGTTCAAAGGCGCAGAGACGTCCGGGGTTGGCGTAGCCGCCGGAGGTGGCTGACTTCCACAGGTAGTCGCAGGCGATGAAGGCATCGCGGTATTTTTCGGGGAACTGGGTGTGTTCGTAGAAAATACCCCAATTGGGCGAACCGCGTCCGACATTCAGGACGCCTGGCAGGCAGTCGAGGTAGTAGGAGGGGTAGGCGCCAACGCCCTGCCAGCCCTGATCGCTGCCGGTAGCCCAGTGGTTCAGGCGAACCGGGCGGTACCACGGCAGGTCGACGTGCCATTCCATGTCGCTGTCGAAGCTGAAAAACTCTCCAAGGTAGTTCATTCCCAGGCTTGGCGGATTCCGCCCCCCGGCGCCGACGCACTCCCAGGTCTTTCCGGTTGGATCAAAACGAAAGACCGAGGCGGTCCGCTCGTAGATTACCGGCGAGCTCTTCTCTGTAATGTGTCGGCGTTCGCCAATGCCGCCTCCATCTCCACTGACCATGTAGACATAACCATCGAGGCCGCGCAGCAGGGTGTGGGCGGCATGGTCGCCTCCGGTGTTGAATCGCTTTCCGAGCCGCCGCTCTCGCTTCAGTGAGCCACCAGCCTTGTAGCCACTGTAGAGCTGGACACCATCGCCTCCGACGGCGTAGAGGTGGTCGCCATAGACCACGAGTCCCTGTGGGCCGCGTCCGCCAAGCCCGGTTGCGATAACCTTCGACGTGTCGTAGACCTGGTCTCCATCGGTGTCCTCGAGTCGCCTGACCGCGTTGCCATCGCCAACCAGCAGTCGGCCCTCTCCATCGAGTACGAGATCGTAGGATCCGCCGGTGAGTGACCGGTCGGCGGCCTTGTAGATATGGAAACCCGGCGGCAGGTTGAACTGGCTGTCAAGCAATTGGGGCTGCTCGGCGCCCAGGGTCTGAAGGCCTGCCAGGAAGACAAGGGCGGTGAGAGAGGTACGCGATCGGGCGAGGTTCATTTTAATTCTCCTGTTTGTGTATGACGTTCAGACCCTTTGAATTTTTAGTGTAACAAATTTTTCCGGACTGTTCTGCCCGCCGAGTACCCGCTTTCTTGCCTCCCGGTCAAGCCTGCCGTAGGCTGGTGGTGGGTTGGAGGCTGTGAAATGGAAAGGTGAGGACATGATGATGCGATGCGCAGGCGCTGCAGCGGCGGTCTGTTTTCTCGCCACAACGGCTGGAGCGCAGGAATTGA
>CAJWMA010000404.1 GCA_913042995.1 uncultured bacterium
TCTTTCAAGGCGTTGGAGATGATCGAGAGCGCCTCGTCCAATCGGGAGTGATCGGTGCGCAGATGCAGGATGCACATGCGCAGGTAGAATCGTCCGTCGACGATCGTGCCTGTCAGCATGATCCGCTGCCGCTTGTTGATCTTCTCGAGCAGCGCCTGGTTGCGTGCATCTTCCTCTGGAGCTTCACAGCCGCTGAATCGCTGGCGGAAAATGAAGAGGGTCAGGTCGGGCGCGGCCGGAATCTCCACATCTTCTATGGCGCTGAGATGCTCCCATGCCCGCAGGGTCAATTGACGTTTGAGAGCGAGCGATTCTCTGAAGGCATCGATTCCATGGAGCTTGAGGGGCAGCCAGAGCCTGAGGCCGCGCCATTCTCGGGAAAGCTCCGGGGTGAATTCGCAGAAGTCGTAGTGTTCTCCCGTCTGCATGTCCGGCATGTAGGAGGCGGTTGACTGGAACGCCTCGCGAAGGGGGGCCATGTCCCTGACGAGCAGGGCGCCGGTGCCGTAGGCGAGGAAGAGACCCTTGTGGGGGTCGACGGCAAGCGAGTCCGCCAGGCCCATGCCGCCGAGGGCGTCCGCAAGCTCCGGAACCAGCCGGAAGGCCGCTCCGTAGGCGCCATCTACGTGGTGCCAGAGACCTTCCTCAACCGCCACCCGGGAGATCTCTGCTAACGGGTCGATCGAGCCGGTGTTGACGGTTCCGGCGCTCGAGCAGACGAAAAAAGGCAACAGGCCGGCTTCGCGGTCCGCGCGGATAGCCTCCTGCAGTTTTTCGGGGCGCATGCGAAAATTCTCATCGACAGCCACCTGGCGCAGATTTTTTTCTGCCAGGCCGGCGATTCGGGCGGCCTTGGGTATCGAGTGGTGGATCTCGCTCGATGAATAGATCACTCCCCGGCGAAGCTCCTCGCCAAGGTGCTTCTCGCGCGCCGCCACCAGCGCGATGAGGGTCGACATGGAGGCGCCGGAGGTCAGTACGCCGAGCGACCCCTCCGGCATGCCCATCATTTCAGCCAGCCAGCGAATGGCCTGGGTCTCGAGCTCGACCGCTGCGGGGGCGGAGGCCCAGCAGCCGGTGTAGCGGTTGACCGTACCCGCGATGAGTTCCCCCAGCGCGGCGGAGAAGAGACCTCCTCCGGGTACGTAGGCCAGGTACCCGGGACTGGCCGGGTTGTAGGCCGCCGGGATAACCTCATCGAAGAGGAAGGTGAGGATCGCCTCGGCATCCGTGGGAGAGTTCGGCAGGGGGGCTTTGAGCCACTCGGCCTTCGGGTCGAAAAGACCGCTCGAGTCGGTAGGCTGGTCCGGAAGCGATGAGATAAACCCGGCCAGCCGTTCTCCTGTGCGGTCGAGCAGGTGGCGCAGAGCATCGGCCCCGGTGTCGAGGTCATTCAGGTCTTGTGCCGGTTTTTCCGGGATGTCGTTTTCAACCATGGAAGCGGCGATTATGATACCCGGAGCCTCCCAGCGCCAGTGGGGGATGTTGAAGATTCAAAGTGATAGAGAATAAGAAGGGGTGAGTCTTGCGAAGCGCTTTGGCCAGGGGTCTTGTTCTTCTGCTTCTTTTTTGCGGGGTGTCCTACATGGTGGGCTGCAATCGTCTTTTTTACTATCCCACCTCGCGGGAGTACAGGGCTCCTTCGGACCTCGATGTCCCCGTAGAGGAGGTTCGCTTCAGGAGTGAGGATGGGACTGAGCTTCACGGCTGGCTGTTGAAACCCGGCGAAGACCGGGCAGCGGTCGGTACGGTTGTTCATTTCCACGGCAACGCCCGGAATCTCACCGCCCATGTAGGCCTGGTCGACTGGTTGGCGGGGCGCGGCTTCAATGTTTTCCTTTTTGACTATCGCGGCTATGGAAAATCAGATGGCCGTCCGAAACGTTCGGGGGTCATCGCTGATTCAAAGGCGGCACTTACCTACATCCGCGGGCGCGAGGATATCGACAGCGACCGCCTGCTGGTGCTGGGGCAGAGTCTTGGCGGCGCCTGCGCCCTGGCCGCCCTGGGCGAGGGCTCGACCGAGGGCGTTCGAGCGGTCGCGATTGACAGCTCGTTTCTGAGCTATCGTAATGTTGCCAATTCGGTGCTGGGCGGGACCTTTCTGACAAAACCCCTGGTCTGGCTTACGGTCACCTCCGACCACGATCCGGAGGACTCCCTGGCTGAGCTGGAGGGGATCCCCTTATTGTTCATCCACGGTGATGCGGATGGGTTGGTCAGGATCTCCAATGGTCTTGAGCTCTTCGAGGCTGCTCCCGAGCCGAAGCGTTTCCTGAAGGTGCCGGGGGCCAGGCACCTGCACGCTATTGAAGGGGAGACAAAGGATCAGCTGGTGAAGTTTTTTTCCGAGGCGCTGAAGGACTGAGAGGGATTTAGCCCTTCGCTGCGTCCGGATCATCGAGTTCGACCTTCGCCGTTTCCTCTATGACGCCGGTGTCAGAGCCGACCTTCTGCATGGCGGCGCAGGCGCGTTCGATATGGGATCTCGCCCTGGGGAGTTCTTGTATGGCCTCATCGAGATGTTCGTCAGTCGCCATGCTCCAGGCCCTCAACAGGAGCCTTTCTGCGGAGGCTACCCCGTCCCAGATGGTCGCGTAGACCGAGAAACCCAGCAGCGCGGCAAGCTCTTCGTTTCTCGATGTGAGATCAAAATACTGGTTTTTCAGCAGGGAGTTGATTCGTTCGGTCAATTCGGTCGGCGAGAGCTCGGCGCGAGAGTCATCAAGCTCGCGGATCTCCCGGCTGATTTCCGCAAGCAAGGTGGCGAAGTCGTCGGCAGGCTCGTCCGCTTCAGCGTCCTCGGCGCCGGATGATTTTTTCAATGACTTCGTGACGAGACCGCAGATGACCAGCAGGAGCGAGCCTGTGATTAAGATGGTCACGGCCATGGACTGGCTGACCGAATCGGGGGCGGAGGGGTTTCCAAGACCCGCGGCCC